>JAPHUJ010000142.1 GCA_026193735.1 Sulfurovum sp. | reverse complement strand
TATGATCATTCTTCCTTAAGTGAAGGAGCTTCATCCAATGTATCTGCATGAAATTTCTCGTCATATTCCTTACTTACGGTAAACATTAATTTCAGATCAGCAGGACTGCTTGCATACTGGTATGCTTGCTCTTCAGTAATTTTATATGCCAATGTAAGATCAAAAAGAGCTCGATTAAAGGTGATTGAGTCAAAACTAGTACCTTCTTTTTCGATGGCATCCGGGATTTCACTATCACGTTTACTTCGAATAAGTTCTTGGGTTTGCGGACTTTTAAACATCATTTCCACAGCAGGTACCATATTGCCATCTATTCCTTTAATAAGACGTTGGGATATAACTGCTTCAAGTGTAGCTGCGAGTGCTGCCCGTACACGATTTTGCTCATTAGTAGGAAAAATAGCAATAAGTCTGTCAATTGTTTCACGAGCATCCAATGTATGCACGGTTGAAAAAACAAGATGACCTGTATTTACAGCCTGTAAAATACTTTCAGCAGTTGCAAGATCACGTATTTCACCTACAACAATAATATCTGGATCTTCACGCATTGCTGCACGTAAAGCATCAGCAAAACTATTGGTATGTGTACCTACTTCACGTTGTTCAACGATACTTTGTGCATCATTATGCACATATTCTATAGGATCTTCAATAGTAATGATATGACGATTGTACGTTTGATTTATCTCTTCAACAATAGTCGCAAGTGTTGTAGACTTTCCGCTCCCTGTTGTACCTGTAACGAGAACTAAACCACGTCTAAGATGTGTAAGTTTATGTAAAGCTTTTGGAAGATTCAATTCCTCAATAGTTTTAATATGTGAAGGAATAAGACGAAAGGCTACAGCATAACCATCAAGATGCATAAAGATGTTGACCCTGAAACGGTATTCTTTATCAAGCGAATATGCACCATCATATTCTTTAATCACTTTAAAGTTTTCAAATTCATCACCCGTTAAGGCTTTAACAAGTGATACCATACTATCTGCATCTACTATTTCTTTTGATAAGAGAAGAATATCACTTTTTACACGTGCACGGATCGGACTATTACTTTTAAGATGTAGATCCGCTCCCTCTACATCAATTAGCATGGTTAACCAACCATTCAAGCGTTCCCTAATGTTCTTGTTATCAAATGACATATCTAACTCCTTTATTGTTTATTATACTGTTTCTTAATTATAATACAAATATGAACTTTATGTATTAGATATTTTATATAGTATCTATTCATTTCTCTACATTTAATATCTAAAAGGTACAATGCATATCTTTATACAAATGACAAAATAGTTATAATTGATGTATAAAATATATCGGATCGAGAGCAATAAACAATATGACTCCACTTATCAACCTACTTAGCGAAAAAACAAAACTAAAACAAAATTACATTAGTAATATACTTAAACTTTTGGATGAAGGTGCGACCATTCCTTTCATAGCCAGATACAGAAAAGAAATGACAGGTGGGGCAGATGATCAAGTGTTGCGTGAGTTTGAGAGTGTGTATCTCAGTGCCAAAAAACTTTTAGAGCGTAAAGTAGAAGTGCAGAGACTTATAGAAGAGAAAGGTGTATTCACCGATGCCATTAAAAAGAGCATCGCTACTGCAGAGAGTTTGAGAGTGTTGGAGGATATTTATAGACCGTATAAAGAGAAAAAGAGTTCACGCGCAGCTACAGCTATAGCCAACGGATTAAAGCCCCTTGCCTATATACTTCAGGATGCGAAACTGAGTATTTCTGACTTTAAAACAAAGGCAAAGTCTTTTGTAAAAGGTAACGTAGGTTCTGTGGATGAAGCGATCAAAGGTGCACAGGACATCTTAGCGGAACGTTATGCTGACCAGCCTCGTGAGCGCGAAGCCATCCGTAACGCTATGTCTCGTTTTGGAGTCATGGAAACCAAGAAAGCCAAAGGGTTTAATGAAAAAGGGATGTATTCAAATTTTGTAAATCATGCTGAAAAAGTAGCGTATATTCCTTCTCACCGTTACCTTGCCATCATGCGTGGCGTTAAAGAGAAAGAACTTACCGTAAAAGTGACACTGGACATAACGAGGATAGAAGAGAATATAAAAAAATATAAAATCCCTCGCGATGCTTCGTCTTCCAAAGAACTTCTCTTTGCAGCATATAAAGACGGGCTTAAACGTCTATTGTTGCCGTCCATAGAACGTGAAGTACAGGCAGAACTCAAAGAGAAAGCAGACATCGCAGCCATAGGTGTTTTTGGCAAAAATCTTAGTCAGCTTCTTATCACGCCACCTGTAACGAAACGTGTACTTTTGGGCGTAGATCCTGCATTTCGTTCAGGTTGTAAACTAGCAGTCATCGATGAAAACGGGAACTACTTGGAGCATGCGGTCATCTATCCTACAGCTCCCAGAAATGAGTATGAAAAATCCAGAGATGTGGTACTGGAACTCTCTAAAAAATATAACATCCAAGCTGTCGCTATAGGAAATGGCACTGCTTCACGGGAAACACAAGAGTTCTTTGCACGTCTTAACACAGATGAGAATGCAAAACTAAACTATACTGTTGTGTCTGAAGCGGGTGCATCTGTGTATTCTGCTTCTGCCATCGCTGCGCAGGAATACCCGAAACTGGATGTAACTATAAGAGGAGCCATATCGATCGCGCAAAGGCTACGTGATCCAATGGCAGCTTTAGTGAAGATCGACCCGAAGTCTTTAGGTATAGGGCAGTACCAGCACGATGTGGATCAAAAACTTTTAGAAAAAAAACTTACCGATGTAACGCAAGATCTTGTGAACAGAGTAGGGGTTGACCTGAATTCGGCTTCAGCTTCTCTTCTCTCTTACGTGGCAGGGGTGGGAGCTAAAGTGGCACAAAACATCATTTCATACAGAGAAGAGAAAGGCTACTTT
>JAPHUJ010000268.1 GCA_026193735.1 Sulfurovum sp. | reverse complement strand
TAGGATACTCATTGAGTTGGAGACTCTTTTTACCTATCATATGATCTTCCTCAATACAGCGTCTTTTGACTATCTGATCTTCAAATCTGTCAAAACGATCATTTTAGTAGGATTTTAACGCATCATCTATTTGACTCAGGGCAAGTTTTTTCGCATTTTCTTCTTCTTTTGCACCCCACCAGTATTCGATTATCTGTTGCTCTATGCTCCCTAGCAGGTTTACAGGAAGGTTGGCAAAGACCTCAAAGGAACTGATATCTTCGTTCTTCACCCCTTTAGTCTTTGTCAGTTCAGAAATGAGTTCACGAATGGATTTTTCAATGTCAGTCGGTTCTGTGAGTGGCATTTCATCAGTGGGTTGTTTGATGACACGTGCATAATCAATCCATGTTTTAATTTCATCTTCAAGATAATCGTACCCATAAACTTGATAACATAAAATGCGGTTTGGTCCATAAATTATATTGTCACTTTCCTCAAGTACATCTGTCGTTTTAGGAATGCCATCCAGAAGATACACTTCAATGCGTTCAGTCTCTCGTAGTGTTGAAGCAGTTTCAAAAGCATTTCTGGCCATTTTCAATAATTCATTTTTTAGTTGATCTTTATTCATTTTGTTCCTTTGTTATTTTTAATTCATATAGGGTATATCTAGAACAGCGTCACGATCTTCTGCATCATAGGTATAACTATCTTGACGTATGATACCTTCTATCTGCGTCGCAAGGGCTATGCGTTGTAAAGGGTGAAGCTTTTGCTTATGTACATACTGTGTCAGCGTATCATAATAGTAATTGATAATAATAGGATGCCACTTTGTACTCTTTTCTACCATGTGTTTGGAAAACTCTTTGATCTCTTCGAGTGACCACTCTTCTATTTTAGGTAGTTTACGTACGACATTACGAACAAACTGTTTTGAAAAATAGGGCTCTCCCATATAGAGCAATTTAGATGCTGCATTGATATCAGCACTGTTCTCACTGTAGCTATAAGCATATCTAAAATGTTCACATACCCACTCCGTATAGCGAGGATAGTGTTCCAATACACGTATAAGATCAGATAGATCCTGATCTATCAGTACCTGAAAAAGCGTGATGGTATTTTTACTGATACGCCTCCAGTGAGGTTCATCAATTTTAAAATCATCTTTTTCCAAGATAGGATAGTACTGTTCAATTTGTGTGATATCATCTATCAATCTCCCTTTAGTCTCATACTCTTTTTTCATGAGAAACTTTTAGACAGTTTGTATGGCTCTATTATGAAAATCCCACAAACGTTTATAGTTTGTATCAAGTTCAGAAAGCATACCATCTATAAAAATAAGATTATCAAGCTTTGCAAACCGTTCTGTAGGAAAGCGTTCATACCATTCTTGCATCTCATTTTTCAATGTGCTGCGTTGCGCAACAGTGTTAGCGATCAACATCCTTATTTGATTCATCTCTTCAGTAATGATCTCATTCATGACTACACTCACATTCACAACTTCCAGTTGCCGTACCCGGGTCAAGATAGCTGGCTGAATTGGCAGCATCTACTTTGATATAAGCATTTTCATTAAGTCCATTAATGATCTCTGCAAGTCCTATGGGCTCTTTCCCAATATAGAAAACATCTATACCGTCTTTGTGCATAGAATTAAATGGGCCATCTCCCAAAAAAGAGTAAACGACACTATTGACTCCCCAGGATCGAAGTGTCTTTGCGGTTTTTATACCGTTCCCATATCCCGAGTTTTCTTTAAAAATGAACGTTTTCTCATTTTTATTATAAAGGGCAAAAGTCGGTGCATTGCCAAATAGTGTTGAAGACTTAATACCAAAATTTGTTTTGTCTACAGGTATTGCTATCATGAGTTACCTCCTTGTGTATGAAATGTTATGCATATTATGTTCTATCTTTTTCTTTGGAATAAAACTTGTATATAGAAGATAAAAGTGAATGCAAAAATGGAAAAGTATCTGTTGGACTATTATGGTTTTTCAAATGAAGATGGTGATGGCTGCATGGCCATATTTGTAGATTTTCCTGATGTCAAAGGTCTTGGAGATACATTTGAAGAATCCAAAATAGATGCGTATGAAGCATTGAAAAATTACTTTAAAACAAAGGAGAAAAAGATGACAACAGTATTTGAAGAGGGAGTAAGTGCTTATGAAGCAAAGGCCTATCCTAAAGCATATGATTATTTTAAAGAAGCGGCAAACAAACAAAACCCTGATGCTATGGTCAATTTGGCCATTATGCATATGAAAGGTTTTGGATGTGTGCGGGATCTAACTATGGCAAAAGGATGGTTTGAAAAGGCAGCCACACTCGATAATACACATGCAATGATGAGTCTGGCCCATTTTTATGAAAAAGGGATGGAAGGCGGTGCAGACAGTGATATAGCTTTGGATTATTATCGTCAGGCAGCAGATAGAGGTTCTGTAGAAGCGCAACTTAAAGCAGGAATTTTGTTTCGTGAAAAAGGGCAAACTGTTAAAGCAATGCAGTATCTAATCACTGCAGCGCACAACAATAATGTACAGGCACAAGAGATCATTACCTATGTAAGTAATTCTGGACTTAGTGACTCAACTAATATGATGTTTCGCTCTTTGGATGAATCTAAACAACGTAACCTGATAGAACAGATGATAAAAACAAAAATTACTCCTACCTTGGAAGGGGATGATGGAGGCATCGAACTCATCAATTATGTTACAGGAGATAAACCACAAATTTGGTTGAACTATTTGGGCGCGTGTTCTGGTTGTCACCTTGGTGCTACATCGACAGCAGATATGTTATTGATGCATTTTGAGACATTAATCGACAAAAATGTCGTTTTGTATTTGATGTAAAAGGAGTCAATGATGAATAAGGTCGCCGCAGTGGTTAAGTCTATTAATGATATGGAAATCGTGACTTATATAACACTTGAGATCAATAATTTAGAGATCAAGATCATTAAACCCAAAGCGCCTCAATGGCTTAGTACAGGTGATAATGTATATTTTACTTTTCGAGAGTTGTCAGTGTGTATAGGCAGGGCATGTAATGGAAAAGTATCAATCGAAAATCGTATCCCTGCAACACTTACTCAGATACGTACAAATGGCTTACTCTGTGAAGTGAAATTTGATAGTGAAATGGGTGAAGTGGTTTCACTTATTACGCAAAATGCATTTGATGAATTAGAACTTGATGTAGATTCAAAGGTCACAATACTTTTACGTGAGATCGACATCAATCTAGAACCTTATCTGGAACCTATGTATTTGGAGAGCTTTAATAATACTAGAACGAAAGTTGCAAATTAATTTTTAT
Source organism: Sulfurovum sp. (assembly GCA_026193735.1). Taxonomy (GTDB): domain Bacteria; phylum Campylobacterota; class Campylobacteria; order Campylobacterales; family Sulfurovaceae; genus Sulfurovum. Next base: position 1,942 of record JAPHUJ010000268.1, on the reverse strand, counting down.
AATTCAATATTAGGAGAAAAAAATGGCAGTAATGATTACAGATGAGTGTATCAGTTGTGATGCATGTGCGCCGGAGTGTCCGGTTGCAGCAATTTTAGGTGATGACAGTGATAAAAACCCTTATGTAGGTGAATATTTCTACATAAAACCTGAAACATGTGTAGAGTGTGTTGGACATGCAGATGCACCACGTTGTGCGGAAGCCTGCCCAACAGAAGGTGCTATCGTATGGGATATGCCATATAGTGTAGATTTTGAAGAATATTATGCTGCCGGAAATGCAGAAGGTAAATACATGATCCGTGATCATAAAAAGAAGGGATTGATGTTGCCATCAGTGAAGTCCCAGGCATTTTTAGAAGAGATCAGTATGGATGTACGTGAGTCACGTGCTAATGTTTCGGATTCATTTTAGGAAATATGAGATGAATATTGCTTTTGCCTCCAATGATGGAGAATCGGTGAATGAACACTTTGGGTGGTCAAAGACTTTTTATCTTTTTGAAGTTGAGAAAGATGCTTCACAACTTTTAAAGAGTATTGATAGCTCCGAAGAACCGGAAGAAGAGAAGGCAAAACTCACATACAAAATAGGAACAATCGAAGAGGCAGATATTATGTATTGTACTCAGATCGGACCTACGGCTTCCAAAATGGTGCAAGCTTCAGGAATTCATCCTGTCCGTGTGGCAGAAGGAGAGAAAATATCTGATGCCATTATCCAAATTCAGCAAATGTTAAATGACGATCCACCTATGTGGTTATTGCGCATTTATCATAAAGCAAAACAAAGGAGTGCCTAATGTCAGTTCTGATCACTGATACTTGTATCAATTGCGATGCGTGCATAGATGAATGTCCCGCAACAGCTATAGTCAATTCAAATGAGTCTCCCTCTTTAGATGGAGAATATCATTATGCCTATGTAAAACCTGAAAAATGTATCGAATGTGTGGATGCCGCTGTACCAAAATGTGCAGAGGTTTGTCCTACTGAAGGGTGTATTGTTTGGGATATGCCCTATACGGAAACGTATAATGATCACTTTGTAGTAAGTAATAGTTATGTGATAAGAGTACATAAGAAAAAAGGTCTCCTGTCCCCGCTTGTGGCGCCGAGACCTTTTAGAGAAGGTATTTTTATAGAGGACAGAAGTAACCGTGTTAGTGTCGGTGAGACACTCAAATTATATAATTAATTGGAAAAGAAAAAGGATAAAAGATGTCTGTTATAATTGATGATACTTGTATAACGTGTGATGCGTGTATGCAAAATTGCCCAGTGGATGCTATAGTTGATGATATGAGTAATCCAACAGGAGAGAGCCGTTATTATGTACACCCTGAAAAATGTGTTGAATGTGTAGGGATCTATGACGATCCTCAATGTGCTGCTATTTGTCCTAGTATTGGTTGTATTTCTTGGGATATGCCATACACAAGAGAACATGAGGAGCACTTTGTAAGTAATGATCTCTATACGATCTCAAGTACAAAAAGTGGAAAACTGAAATCCCCAACATTAAGAGAGAAAAAATATCGTGAAGATATTCCATTAGAAATGCGTGGAGTGGGCAAAGAGGTTCAGGAAGAACCAGAAGATCTTAATGAAGTAGGTTGAGTCCTTTATGGGATATGCGTTAGAGAGTATGCCATATGTAGCAGAAGGTCTTGATAGTTTTGAGCGTGACTGTGCCATCACAGTTGCCCTTAAAATTACTGATGACAGTTGTAAGATGGATGACTATGAGAAAAGAGTCTTTATGCTACTCTATGATGCATTGAATATGCAAGAAACAGATTTTTTTGATAATGATGTATTTGACATTATCCAAAAAGGACGGATGGAACCCTCTGCACATATATTTTCTGAAATTAAAAAACGTAGAGAGTCTGCCATGGACTTTATTACACGTCCAAAAATGAAAGCATTTAAAGCAACT
>JAPHUJ010000228.1 GCA_026193735.1 Sulfurovum sp. | reverse complement strand
TTCTCATCCATTTTAGTTGGAGGACACACCCATAATTTAGTAGGTACCTGACCTTCTCCTCTAAGTACTTCACCCAATGCTCTAAATAGACCGATGTTCGTCATACATGAACCAACAAACACTTCATCAATTTCAGTTCTAAGACCTGATTCATGAATTTCTGTTAAAGTTTTAACATCATCCGGATCATTAGGACATGCTAAGATAGGCTCTTTAATTTGATCCATATCAATTTCGATAACTGCGGCATACTCAGCATCTGCATCTGCTTCTAGAAGAACAGGATTAGCAACCCAGTCTCTCATTTTTTGAGCTCTTCTTTCCAGTGTTGCTTTGTCTTCATATCCTTGTGCAATAAGCTCTTCGATCAATGCGATGTTCGATAGTAAATATTCAATCACAGGCTCTTTGTCAAGTTTAACTGTACATGCAGCAGCTGAACGCTCAGCAGAAGCATCAGAAAGTTCAAATGCTTGCTCACACTTAAGTTGCTCAAGACCTTCGATTTCAAGAACACGTCCTGCAAATATATTTTTCTTACCTTTTTTCTCAACAGTCAATAAACCATCTTTGATCGCTTGGTGAGGAATAGCATTTACCATATCTCTCAGTGTGATACCTGGTTGCATTTCACCTTTAAATCTTACTAAAACTGATTCTGGCATAGTAAGTGGCATCATACCAGTAACACCTGCGAACGCAACAAGACCAGACCCTGCTGGGAATGAAATACCAATAGGAAATCTTGTATGTGAATCTCCACCTGTACCAACAGTATCAGGAAGACACATTCTGTTCAACCATGAGTGGATAACACCATCGCCCGGTCTAAGTAAAAATCCTTTTCTCTCTGTCCAAAACTTTGGAAGCGTATGCTGTAGCTCAATATCTGCCGGTTTAGGATAAGCAGCTGTATGACAGAATGACTGAAGTACAAAGTCTGCACCAAAGTTAAGTGCAGCAAGTTCTTTGATCTCATCTCTTGTCATAGGACCTGTTGTATCTTGAGAACCTACTGTAGTTGCTATAGGCTCACAGTAAACACCTGGTTTAACACCTTCAATACCACATGCTTTACCTACCATTTTCTGAGCAAGTGTAAAGCCTTTACCATTATCAGCTGGTTGTGATGGAGTCATAAAGATATGTCCTGCATCCATACCAAGTGCTTCTCTCGCTTTAGCCGTTAATCCCTTACCAATAATAAGTGGAATACGGCCACCTGCTCTCATCTCATCTGGAAGTGTGTTTGGTTCGATAGTAAATGTAGAAACTACTTTCCCCTCTTTTTCGATCACGCCGTCAAAAGGCTTCACTGTGATCACATCACCAGTTTCTAACTCAGCTACTGGTGCTTGGATAGGTAAACATCCAGAATCTTCTGCTGTGTTGAAGAAGATAGGTGCAATGATATCACCGATAACAACACCACCTGTTCTTTTACCAGGGATACCATCGATATCTGTTCCCATGTGCCATTGAACAGAGTTGATACCTGATTTTCTAGAAGAACCTGTACCTACAACATCACCAACATATGCAAGTGGGTGACCTTTTTCTTTAAGTTTTGCCATAGTTTCAAGTGGGTTTTCCATTTTTGAAACAAGGAATGAGTTTGCATGAAGAGGTACATCTGCTCTTGTAAATGCTTCTGATGCCGGAGAAAGGTCATCTGTGTTTGTTTCACCAGGGATTTTGTATACTGTAACAGTGATCTCTTTGTCCAGCTCTGGTCTATTGGTGAACCACTCAGCATTTGCCCAAGACTCTACCACTTCTTTGGCTAAGGCATTACCTTCGTCCATCATTCTTTTAACGTCATTAAATGCATCATATACAAGCAATGTATTTTTAAGTTGTTCAGCAGCAGTTTGGGCTACTTCCCCGTCTAGTTTAAGTGCTTCAACAAGTGGAGTTACGTTAAATCCACCTAACATTTTTCCTAATATCTTACATGCTTTTACTGCATCGATAGCATCACAAGATGTGTTCCCTTGTACTATATCATTTAAGAATGCAGCTTTAACATATGCTGCATCATCAACACCGGCAGGAATGTGATTCTCAAACATATCCATAGCGTAATCAGCATCTACAATAGGTGATGCTTTAAGTAATTCTACAAGTTGTGCTGTCTGAGCAGCGGTCAATACTAGTGGGGGTACATTCAGTTTCGCACGCTCTGCAGTATGCGCTTTATATTCTTCGATTAAGGCCATTATGGTCTCCTATTAGTTTATAATATTTGTGTCTTATTTTAGCAAGAAAATGACTGACTTTTGGTTTTATAAGATGAAGATATGAAAGAGATAATTTGTTTGTATCGGATGGTTACAGAAAAAGTACCAAATGCATTTTATAAAAGACACTTTTTAACATCTAAAAGGAAATTAGATTATTTCTCTGTTACCTTTTGCATTAGGCTCACTCAATATACCCATGGCTTCAAGTTGTTCTATGATATTCGCGGAACGATTGTAACCTATTTGAAGTTTTCGCTGCAAGTATGAGATAGATGTTTTATTGTCAGTTAAAACGACCTGTTTTGCTTCTTCAAACAGTGGGTCAAGTTCTATATCTCCGCTCTGCGTATCAGAATTACTTGCACCACCTGCTACAAGATAGCTTTCATCATACTCAGGTAAACGCTGGGCCTTAAGAAACTCAACTATTTCTTCTACCTCTTCTTCTGTGTTCCATGGCGCATGCAAACGTACCAGTCCAGTAGAACCCGGTGGTGTAAAAAGGCCATCACCACGTCCGAGTAAACTCTCTGCACCCATTGCGTCCAAGATAACTTTGGAATCTATGCGTTGCCCTACTCTGTAGCTCAGTCGTGAAGGTAAATTTGCTTTGATCAGTCCTGTGACAACATCGACACTTGGTCTTTGGGTTGCGACTATCAGGTGTATTCCAGAAGCTCTTGCCATCTGTGCAAGTCTTGCTATCGAGTATTCTACTTCTTTACCGCCGTTCATCATAAGATCAGCAAGTTCATCTATCACAATGACGATGAAAGGTATAGGATCAGCAGAACCGTCTTTTTTTACTTTTTCATTGTAATTGTCTATATTTTTTGTGCGGTTCTCAGCCATCAGTTTATAACGACGTTCCATTTCACCTACCATGTTGGCAAGTGCAGCTATGGCTTTTTTTGGTTCAGTGATAACAGGCGTGATAAGATGTGGTATGTCATTATAGATGGAGAATTCCAGCATCTTCGGGTCAATAAGCATCAACTTCAACTGATCAGGATCATTCCTGTACAGCAAAGAAAGGATCATCGCATTAATACCTACGGATTTACCAGAACCAGTGGTTCCTGCTATAAGGAGGTGCGGAAGCTTTTTGATATCTGTTATAAACGGTTTTCCTACGATATCTTTACCCAATGCTACGGTTAAGGGAGAGCTAGAGTTTTTAAACAGGTCACTCTCAAGTATCTCACGCAGATAAATAGTATCTACCGTTTCATTAGGTATCTCTATTCCCACAACATCACGCCCGGGTATAGGTGCCTGTATACGGATCGTTTCGGCAGAAAGTGCCATGGCAAGGTCATCTTGAAGGTTCAATATCTTGGAGATCTTTACATTTGGTGCGGGCTTGAACTCAAAAGTGGTGACCAGTGGTCCACTGTAAGTTCGTACAACATCGCCATCCACTTTAAATTCTTGTAATTTAGCAAGTAATTCTTCTATCTTCCTGTCTATTTCGGCTTCATTTATTTTTTTCGTTGTTTTTGGCGCTTTTTGTAAAAACTCAAGTTTAGGAAGTTTAAAATTTTTAGGTTTTACTACCACACCTTTATCTATCTGTTCCATCAATTTAGAGTTTTCTTCAAGCTCATTGACAATCTCTACATTTGAGTTGGTCTTGATGCTCTTTTCTACAGT
>JAPHUJ010000314.1 GCA_026193735.1 Sulfurovum sp. | reverse complement strand
CACCAGATTTGCTGGCAGTCACAACAATACGCCCGCCACTCATACCTTTACCAATGTAGTCATTACCTGCACCATTAACATAAATACTCACACCGTTAGACAAGAATGCACCCAGTGATTGACCTGCCGTGCCGGTCATGTTAAGTCGGATCGTACATTCATCAAGACCTTTATTTCCATGAATTGCAGCGATCTCACCTGAAATACGTGTACCGAAACTTCTGTTTAGATTACATATTTCTTTATGTAAAATTATAGGCTGACTTGGGTCTTTAATCGTCGGCATAAGCTCTTCAATGATCTCTTTTTCATACTCATTTTGATCATATGGTTCATTAAATGGTACTTGACAGGTATTGACACCATCAAGTTTATAAAGAAGTTCTTTCAATGCGAACTTTTTGGCAAATTCATCGTCTATCACTTCAAGAAGATGGTTTTGTCCCACTATATCTTCAAGTGATCTGTATCCAAGTTCTGCAAGTATCTCTCTCACTTCTTCAGCAAGAAGGGTAAAGTAGTTGATGACTCTTTCCACATTACCTTTAAACTTCGCTCTTAAGTGTTCTTGTTGTGTTGCAACACCGACTGCACAAGTGTTCAAGTGACATACACGGAACATCATACAACCTACGACCACAAGTGCTCCTGTACCAAAAGCATACTGTTCAGCACCAAGAATGGCTGCTTTAACCACATCCAATCCAGTCTTTAGACCACCATCGGTTTCAACCGTCACTTGACCTCTAAGATTATTGGCCTTAAGCGCATTATGTGCTTCTATAAGTCCAAGCTCCCAAGGGTTACCTGCAAATCTGATAGATCCTATAGGTGCTGCACCCGTACCGCCATCTGCACCGGAGATAATGATCTTATCTGCATACGCTTTTGCTACACCTGCTGCGATAGTCCCCACACCGGCAGTAGAAACAAGTTTAACCGCTACTTTTGCATTAGGGTTTATCTGCTTCAAGTCAAAGATCAACTGTGCCAGATCTTCGATAGAATAAATATCGTGATGTGGTGGTGGTGAGATCAATGTGACACCAGGTTTAGTATATCTAAGTGTCGCGATAAGCGGTGAAACTTTACTTCCCGGAAGTTGTCCACCCTCACCCGGTTTTGCACCTTGTGCGACTTTGATCTGAAGTTCAGTAGCAGAACGCAAATACTCCGGTGTTACACCAAAACGCCCAGAAGCCACTTGTTTGATAGCAGAGTTTTTGATGGTACCATAACGTGCAGGGTCTTCTCCACCTTCACCTGAGTTAGACTTACCGCCGATGGTATTCATCGCAACTGCCAATGTCTCATGTGCTTCCGGAGAAATAGACCCCATACTCATAGCCGCTGTTGAGAAACGTTTAAAGATTTCAGATAAAGGTTCTACTTCATCAATGCTAATGGATTCTCTATCACTTTTAAGCTCAAAGAAGTCACGAATAAATTTTTTATCTCTTTCATTAACCAGTTTTTTCAACTGTGCATAATCTTCTTTACTTCCAGAGATAGAAGACTTCTGAATCGCTGCAATGGTTTCTTTAGAGAAATCATGGAACTCTTCACCTTTACGGAACTTATAGAACCCACCTTTATAGAGTGGTAGATTAACATTATTATCCAAAGCATTTGTAAATGCTCTTTCATGTGCTGCGTTCATACGTGCTTCTATATCTTCATAACCTAGACCTTTAAGCAGACCACGTGCGCCTACAAAACACTCAGAGACTATTTCATCACTTAACCCGATAATATCAAAGAGCTTCGAGTTTCTGTAAGAAGAAATAGTCGAGATACCCATCTTTGACATAATTTTCATAACACCCGCACCTATGGCTCTACGGGATTTTTTAAGAATGGCTTGCATATCAGACTCATCATAGTCATCACGTATGATATTTTCAATCGTATAGTAAAGTAAATAAGGGAAGACAGAAGCTGCTCCAAAGCCTATCATACAGGCTGCAGAATGGGGGTCAAACACTTCTCCTGTTACAGCTACTATACTTGTAAGATGTCTAAGTTTAGCATCAAGCAATGCCTGATTTAAACGTCCAATAATCATAAGCATAGGGAGTGCTTTTGTTTGCTCATCCATTGCTCTATCATCAAGTATAATGGTTCTTACACCATTGTTTTCAACATCTTCAATGATTTTTTCTACCAGGGTATTCAGACTTGCTTTGATGCCAGAAGTAAATACAGTACTGTAGTTTTTCACCTTGTAACTTGCGTTATATTTTTCATCTTTTTCATCGCCAAATTCCTGGAGCAATTGAAACTTTTCAGCAGACATAATAGGTGAAACTGTTTTCAATCTTCTAGCATGCTCAGCATCATCTGACAAGATGTTTTGTGTCTCTCCGAAACCTGTGTTAAGACTCATCACAATTTTTTCACGGATAGGGTCTATAGGAGGATTGGTTACCTGTGCAAATTTTTGTTTGAAAAAATCTGTAAAGTTTCTCTGCTCTTTTGAAAAAGCTGCAAGTGGTGTATCATCACCCATAGAACCAGTTGTTTCTTTACCTTCATGCACCATAGGCTTGATCACTTCTCTGATCACTTCAAGCGTGTAGTTAAAGAAACGTTGTTTTGCTTCCATTTCTTTCTTGTCCCCAGCCATATTAGTCACGGCTACATCAGAAGTATGTTCTTGCAGGTATGTCATGTTTTGGTTAAGCCATTTGCTGTAGGGCGCCTTGTTTTTCAAGTATTCATTAATGTCATTATTTTTAAGTATTTTTGCGTTTTTGAGATCCAAACCTATCATCTCACCAGACTGAAGTCTGCCTCTTTCAACGATGTCTTCATCAGGAATACTCAACACACCATACTCAGAAGCAATAAGGAGTCTGTTGTCTGTTGTAACGATGTATTTTGAAGGTCTGAGTCCATTTCTGTCTATGACACAAGCGATGTGGCGTCCATCAGTAAGGCTCACTGCTGCTGGGCCATCCCATGGTTCAAAACAAGTACTTGCATATTCATAAAATGCTTTAAGTTCCGGATCCATATGCGGTGCATTGTGCCAAGGGGCAGGCACCATTGAACGTGCAGCTTTAAAGAAGTCCATACCATTTACACGTAAGAACTCAAAGAAGTTGTCAAGGCT
>JAPHUJ010000034.1 GCA_026193735.1 Sulfurovum sp. | reverse complement strand
TTGCTTTTAATCCTCAGTCAGTTTTAAAGCTTGCACAGTTTAGGGGAGCCTTATGTCTAAAGATACTCCAAGAGATAGGTTTTTTTCATGAATATACAGCATTACAAGTCAAAAAAGCAGTGACAGGAAACGGAAAAGCCACTAAAGAACAAGTAGCATTTATGGTGAAAAGATTGTTTGGTATAAAAAAAGAGATAAAACCTTTAGACATCACTGATGCTATGGCAATTGCATTAACGCATCTTCAAAGAGTGAAGATGCGACGGATTAAATAAATAACAACTGTTTATCTAATTAGCGAGAGGTTGAGCGTTTTTCTTTACAGATATCATACGTTTTTCAGGTATGGTAAATGTAGACTTTTTATTTCCTTCTACTGATTCTTCAATGATCTTATCATATAAATAGATATCATTTTTAAAATAAGCCAAACCATCTTCTTCATATACTGTAAAATAAATTATATGTACAGGAATAGGTTTTGTAAGACTGATCGTAGTAGGATCATTGCTTTCAAGTATTTCGTCTATTTTGCTTTTAGAATAATTTCCTTTAGAATGCTCAAGCAGTATAGCTACAAGATCAAAAGGTTTTTCTACCCGCATACAGCCGGAACTGTATATTTTATAACGTCGTTCAAGCAGTGATTTATTATCTGTATCATGGAGGTATACATCATATTTGTTAGGAAACATAAATTTCACACGTCCAAGTGCATTTGTTTCACCAGGAAACTGTACAAAACGGTAAGGTACATGTTTCTCACTTTTTTCATAGGGGTCCAACATTTCTTGCGTGATTTGGATCTCTTTATTTCCTGTAAATACATGGATATTGTTTTCTTCCAGATACATAGGATTTTCTCTAAGTACGTGTATTAAGTCTCGTTTTATAAGATTATCTGGAATGGTCCAAGTAGGATTAAGTACCATATAGCGGATAGTATTGGAAAAAAGAGGTGTCGGTCTGTCTATGCGCCCTACTACAATACCCTTCTTCATGATTTTTTTACCATTTTTATAATATCGCAGATTAAAGTCAGGAATATTCACTTCAACATATTCATCTTCGAATTGTTTTGGATAGAGTTTCGTTTTATCGAGATTTGTAATGATGGCTTGTATATTAGTTGAAACAGGTTGATTGAGATAGTATGTCATCACTTTATCTACCATGCCGGTTACTTCAAGTAAATAACGCTTTTGGTAGGTTATCACTGCTTTTCTTAGTGTCTCATCAAATTTACGATCAATAGAAGCATTTTCAGGATAATCTCCAGAGATTTGCAGATATTCTTTTATCTCTTTGACCTGACTTGAACTGTCACCTATTTTTAAAGGGGTGTTGCTATATTTTATCTTTGGAAACTTATCCATTACACGGTAATCTTTCAGAAGTTTCACGAGCTTTCTATAACGTTTTTCCATAGGAATGAGTGAAGTCAAATAGTCGCTTATATTGCCATCTTCAATGGCAGATACAAGTTGGTCCTGATCAGGAAATGGTTTAAGTGACATTTCCCAGCGAGATTTAATATCATCACTTTGTTCAAGCGCAGCTAATTTTTCTTGCACCAGGTCCCAGTCTACATCTCCCTGTACAATAAAACGTACAAGACGTACCATAGAACTACTCAGGATAAGGTCAAGTCTAGCATAGGCAGCAGCCTGTCTTTCCCGAGTGATTTCGCCATTATCAAGAAGAAAAAAAAGACGTTTGATGGATGTTTGATCAAATGATTTATTTTTATAGTTAAAAAGAGGGTCGTTCAATGCTTGTATCAGCTGACTTGTTTTGTTCTTGTTCTTGTTACCTATCCATAAAGGTTGATAACCTGTTTTAGCATATATATTTTGAATGATGTCTTTATTTTGACCTTTAATGTGTATAGACAGAGAGCTTTGGATGTTGTTGCTAATGTTCTCTATGGAAAGGGCTTGTGCCTGAAGAGGAATTTGTAAAAAGAGTAAGAATAAGAGTAAAAAACGCAATAGGATGCTCCAAATAATTTAAAATAATGAAAAGCGTATTATAGTTAAAAAAGGTAAATAAAGAAGTAAGGAATAAAGGGAAACGAAAAAGCCCATTAAGTCAAAAGACTTAGTAAAAAAGGTTCTTAAAATTTACCTAATCGAAGAGGATGATAGAAAGTCCCTGTCGATTGTTCTACTATCGGCGTCTCTCCTATGGCTTCAACCCAGAGCCCGCTATTTCGTGAATGTATGCATTAGAAAAATGGCTACGTTTGTTAAAGAAAATAGGTTTTTGCAATAAAATATAAAAAATTAACCTATTAGCTATTTTTATAATTTTTATCGATGAGTTTCAAGTATTTTATAGGCGTTACTTTTTTCATAGCCTCAGCCAGCCATTGTATCTGAAACCATGCTGCT
>JAPHUJ010000121.1 GCA_026193735.1 Sulfurovum sp. | reverse complement strand
TTTTCACGGAAGAGTGAACCTCTCACACGTTTAGGGTTCTGTAAACCCAAATTACCGGCAATATCACTCTCCACAGCATGTGTCGCAGTTGCCGTGAAGGCTGCTATAGGTGTGGTTGAAAACTGCTCTTTGAGTAAAGAGAGACGTCTGTAGTTCTCTCTAAATTCATGCCCCCATTCACTCACACAGTGTGCTTCATCTATCACAAAAAAGTTGATCGGGAGTTGATGAAGCAAGTTTAGAAAATAAGCATTCGTAAGACGTTCCGGTGCGACATAAAGAAGTTTTATCTCTCCTGCTCTCAGCCGTGTTTCTATCTGTTGACTCTCTTCAAGGTCCTGCATAGATGAAAGCATCTCTGCAGATATGCCATTGGCTTTGAGTGCGACTACCTGGTCATGCATGAGTGCCAGCAAAGGGGAAACGACCACAGTAATTCCTTCCATTAGGAGTGTAGGAAGTTGATAACAAAGTGATTTACCTCCACCCGTAGGAAGTATCATCAATACATCTTGTTTTGCCAAGATTGCATCAACCACTTCTTCCTGCAAGGGTCTAAAAGAGCTGTGTCCGAAATAGTGTTCAAGGGTTTCTAATTTATTCATAGTAGAAGTGTAGCGTGTCTAAGGTCAAAGAGAGGGAAAATATGTCAATTTGACATGTTTTTAATGAAAATTATACCCTACTCCCCAGACAGGATGAAAATAATTCTGTTCATTTTTTGGGTCTATTTTATTTTTAAGGCGATTAATGGCAACATTAACTGCATTGTCATTAATTCCATCACCTTCCATACCCCATACCTCATCACGAAGAAAATCCCTTGTAAGTGATTTATCAATATGTTTCATAAACGTGTGCAGGAGCTTAAATTCAAGGTTTGTAAGAGGTACGATCTGTCCATCAACAATAAGATCTTTTTTTGCCAAATTAAGGGTAAGAAACTTATACTTGATACGTTCTTGTTTTTGCAGAACACCAGAACGTTTTAGCAATGCCTTGACCCTGAGTGTCAACTCTTTAGGAGAAAAAGGTTTACATATGTAGTCATCTCCACCTGCTGCAAACCCCTCTTCAAGTTCAAAATCTTTGTCTTGTGCAGTAAGGAAAATAACAGGTAGGTCATACCCTGATTCACGCAAATAAGCAACAAATTCACTGCCTTCCATACCAGGAAGGTTACGGTCAACAAGTAACAAAGAAGGTGTCTCTTCTTCTATGAATTGTTCTACATTTTCTGTAGATAGAAAGCCTGTAACAACATAACCCTCTTTACTCAGATGATATTCTATGAGTTCTAAAATATCTTCTTCATCTTCGATAATAACAATTTCAATGGTCTGATCTAGTGGCTCTTTTTGCATCTGTGCATTATAACACAGAGTATTAGAGGCTTCCTTTAGAGTTTTCCACCTATTCTTGCAAATATTAATCTTGAAGATATATCTTCCAAACGATCTATAATTTTTGCATTTTTTCTAATATATTTTAAAAGATTTAACATCTCTTCATTGACCACATGCTCTTTATGCATGATTTGTAAAGCATCTTTTTCTATCATTGAGTAAATGTCATCTGTCTTAGAGTTTTCGACATCAATCTTGCTTGCAAGATCTTTAAGCCTGTCTTTGTCTTCTGTTTCATGAAGCATTTCTACTGTATACTCCAGAGCTTTAATAGTACAACGGTTGATTGAAAGTGACTCTTTTATCACACGCCTCACTTCTGTTCCTGCTTCAGGATTGCAAATCTCCATATTTTTCATATAGTTTCTTTCATTGATAGCAATACGCTGCAAAGAAGAAGTAATCTTCAAAAAGGCAACCATTTCCCTAAGATCTTTAGCTTCAGGAGAATAGAGTGCAAAAATACTCAAAATGAGATTATCAACGTCTTCTACTTTTTGATTGATCGTTTTAAGTGGTACTTTCACCTGCTCAAAACTTTTAGAATCACAATTCTCAATTGCCTGTAGTGCTAATTTTTGAGATATCATAAGATCTTCCAATACCTCTGCAGTCTTTTGTCTTACTTCTGCTAATTTTTGTTCATTTCTAGTCAACATGTTTATCCTTTATCCAAATCTACCGGTTATATAATCTTCTGTCAACTTCTCTGAAGGATTCAAGAAAATCGTCTCTGTTTTGTCATACTCTACCAAATCACCCATATACATGAAAGCAGTATAATCACTGAGTCTACTAGCCTGTTGCATGTTATGTGTAACAATGACCACTGATATGTCTTTTTTAAGCTCTGCTATCAGTTCTTCTATGGCTCCTGTAGAGATGGGGTCAAGTGCTGATGTAGGTTCATCAAAAAGTAAAACCTCTGGCTTAAGTGCAACTGCTCTGGCGATACAAAGTCTTTGCTGTTGCCCCCCACTTAGCCCAAGTGCACTTTTATTAAGTCTGTCTTTCGTTTCTTTCCAGATGGCAGCATCTTTAAGTGCTTTTTCTACACGTCCCTCTACATTATCTTTGACACCTGCAAGCTTCAATCCATAAGCAACATTATCAAAAATACTCATAGGAAATGGCGTTGGTTTCTGAAATATCATACCTACCTTCTGACGCAATTTTATAAAATCATTCTCTTTTTTGAGGTCCAAGATATTTTGATTTTCACTCTCACTTCCATAAAGATTGATCTCACCTTCATACGTATTGCCAGGATAAAGATCATGGATACGGTTCATAGCACGCAGCAGTGTCGATTTGCCGCAACCACTAGGGCCTATCATTGCGGTGATCTTATTTTTCTTTACAGGAAGATTGATCTTCTTCAGTGAAGGTTCATCCACACCGGCATAGGTAAAATAAAAATTTTTAATATCCATTATAATGTTCTTTTCTGACATGTTGTTTCCTTACTTTTTGTGTCTGGTCATATATCGACCTAGTAGATTTATACATAAAACGATCATCGTGAGTACAAAAGAAGCTGCCCATGCCAACTCTCTGCTTGCCTCATCTGGGTATGTTGCGAGGTTATAGATACTTACAGTAAGAGACGGGAACTGTTCTGTCAGATCCATCGTAAAAAATTGGTTATTCGCTGAAGTAAACAGTAACGGTGCCGTCTCACCGATAATACGGGCAAATGAGAGCAGAACGCCTGTTGTTATCCCCACTTTTGCTGCCTTAATAACTATCTGCATAATGATCTTATGTTTACTTCCCCCCAAAGCGATCCCTGCTTCTCTAAGTTCTATAGGGACCAGCGCCAACATATTGTCTGTGGTGCTAATAATGATAGGTATCATCATGATAGTAAGTGCTACGATACCTGCCCAGCCATTATACCCGCCAAAGGGAGCAACAAGCAGAGCGAAAACAAAGACACCGATAACGATGGAAGGTGCAGACATCATGACATCACTGAGATTTCTTATAACAGAAGCCAATTTACTATTGTTACTGTACTCTCTGAGGTAGATACCTGCCATCATACCAAGAGGAACGGCCACAGCACTTGCCATAAGTGCCATTGTAAACTGCCCGATAAGAAGATTTCGTATCCCACCTTCTACAAGGTCATTTGTAAATGTTGAGAAATGTAAACTTGTGATACCTTTATAACTCAAAGTGATGAGTATCCAAAAAAGAAACCCTATCCCTATCACTGCTGAGAGAGTAGAGAGTATTAAAATAATTTTATTGAGTAAGAGTCTATTCATTATACTGCCCTTTTCATACTGTTTTTCTTCCAAGAAAATAAAACTTTGCCACTGAAATAATGACAAAACTCACCACAAAAAGGATAAGTGCTAAGTAATACATACTGCTCGTCTCAAGACCTTGTGCTTCCGAGAAGTTATTTGCAAGCAAAACAGGTATAGAGGTAGTAGGATCAGTGATCTTACTTGGGATACTCATAACAGAACCTATGAGGAATGCCACAGCCATCGTCTCACCCAGGGCGCGCCCAAGAGCTAAAATAATAGAGCCGATAATCCCACCTTTAGAATAAGGCATCACTACATCTTTAATCACCTCAAACTTTGTTGCACCCATAGCATAGGCAGACTCTTTGAGAATCGGAGGTGCGGTATTCATGGCATCTCTCGTGATAGCCGCCATAAAAGGAATGATCATGATCGCCAAAACGATTCCCGCAGTCAA
>JAPHUJ010000087.1 GCA_026193735.1 Sulfurovum sp. | reverse complement strand
TTATACATTCCCATCGAGACGTTGAAACTGGGCTTAAGTCATCATAAAGTCATATTTATATAGAATATTTCAATAGTGTACTTGAAGGAGTCTCCTAGTGAAAATATTAGTAAATAACCTGGTAAAAATTATCCTATCTTTATCAATTATAACCCAATTCTCTGCAGCTGGTGATACGTTGGAGGGCACATGGATAAGAATAAATGGAGGTAGCAAGAAAGAAATGATAATAAAAGACAACATAGGTACTTTTAATGTAAAATGGATGAATACATATCAATACATAAAAGATATACAATCAAATGGTGAAAACATATGGAGTTGTAAAATGATCCACAATAAAGGTCCAGAACTCTTTTGGAAAACTTGTCGGATAGAACGTACAACTGATCACAGCATTATCATCTCAGACTCATATGCAAAACATACTTTTAAAAAATATTAATCTTACTGAAGATATATGTCATTATTCGTCCCATCGTCCCAATGGGAATGCTATACTCCAACTATCAATAAAATAACACTTCCATAATTACATAGATATAAAGGATTACTACTATGGCATACGATCTTCAAGACAAACTTGTCATCGCAATCTCATCACGTGCATTATTTGACTTAGAAGAAGAAAATGCTATCTTTGATGATGAGGGACTTGAGAGCTATTATAAACACCAGCTTGAGCACTTAGACAATCCCTTAGCCAAGGGTTCTGCCTTTAGATTTGTACAAAATCTCCTTGCTATTAATAAAAAGTTTGACAACAAACTCATAGAAGTGATCATACTTTCCAGAAACAACGCAGCTACAGGTTTACGCATAGGACGTTCCATAGAACACTATAAGCTCGACATAGAACGCACTGGATGGACAGCAGGCACACCTGTCACTCGTTACTTGAATGCGTTTAAGGTAGACCTTTTTCTCTCAGTATATACTCCAGATGTCGAAGAAGCAGTAAACTCTGGCGTAGCTGCAGCTACCATACTCCCGCATACTCCCATCACCTCAGAAGAAAGCGACATGGTTAAGATAGCTTTTGATGGAGATGCTGTCATTTTTGGAGATGAGAGTGAAAAAGTCTATCAGGAAAAAGGCTTGGAAGCATTCATAGCATATGAACGCACTAATGCACAAAATCCCCTAAGTAAAGGACCATTCTTTAAGTTCCTGAAAACCATTTCAGAGATACAGGACAAATTTCCTATGGAAGGTTCACCCATACGGACAGCTTTGGTGACTGCCAGAAACTTTTCAACACATGAAAGGGTTTTAGGCACATTGGAAGGGTGGGGTGTTCGCGTAGATGAAGCATTTTTTCAAGGTGGAGTGCAAAAATATGAGGTCATCAAAGCTTTCGGAGCAGACATATTTTTCGATGATCAGGATGCCCATTTAGAGCATACTTCAAAAGAAACACCTTCTGCAAAAGTCCCGTATAAACGATAGATAGTAATTAATATTAAACATAAATCCTTCTATTTCGTCAGAAAGTATAATCTTAGATACAATACTGAAGATGAAGAATTAAATTCTTTTCTTAAATTACTTCAAATTCTATATTAATATTTATTAAAATTTGTTATAATAATTTATAGTTTTAATCTTTAATAATGTTATACTTTATGGATTTGAAAGTTAGAAAGGTAAGTTTATGTCAATATTAGAATACGCAGGCCCAAGAGTAGAGATATCACATCAGGGAATCGTCTATAAAAAATCCAAAGAAGATAAATATGTTTATCTTCCAGTAGCATTAAATATCTTCAAAGTCATAGACAATGATTATGAAAAAAAATCATCTTATATCCATCATTTTGAAAACAAGGCACTAGATGAAAATGCCTTACATACAGTCTTGAAATACTATGAAAGTAACGTTGAAGAGAATATTAAAGTAAAATGTGACAATTATCTACAGAAGATGGAAAATGAGATAGAGTATATACAAAACTTACCGCATCTAACTGATATTGACAAAGAAGTTTGGACAAAAAATATTGAACTTATGAAAAAATACAGAGTCCAAAGAGCCATGAATAAAATATATTATATGCATTGTATTCAAAATATTACAAATGTGATTAAACATAAAAAGATAAAAGAGATCACAACACCTTTTAATAAAAACTTTTTTCATGTATTAAATACTATGAAAGGTGCACTCATTTCAGGTAAACCGTCACTAGATGTAAAAGTAACAGGAGAAAACAACAAAGATAATAATATGGTTATAAAATTATCTATTAAATAAACGCTAACGATTAACTATTTCTCTCCTAAATCATATTGAGGAGAAGGTATATCTTTATTTTATTTACTTTCTCTTTTTCTATAAAACTCTACTTTAAATTCATCAAATCTTTCTTCTAGAATAGCCTCTCTTATCTGAGTCATCAAATTCAAATAGTAGTAGAGATTGTGGATAGTTCCTAGCCTAAAGTACGTAATCTCTCTGGCTCTAAAGAGGTGGCGCAAGTAAGAACGTGAGTAAGTTTGACAGACCATGCAGCCGCACTCCGGATCCACGGGTCCTTCATCCGTAGTATATTCCGCTTTTTTGATGTTTACTTTACCAAAAGAGGTGAAAAGTGTACCATTACGCGCATTTCTTGTAGGCATTACACAGTCAAACATATCTATACCCCGTGAAACGTTTTCTACCAGGTCTTCCGGTGTCCCAACCCCCATAAGATAACGAGGCTTATCTTCTGGCATGAACTGCGTGGTCCACGCTACAGTGTCATACATATCTTGGTTTGCTTCTCCGACACTAAGTCCACCGATAGCAAAGCCGTCATAATCCATACTACATAGTTCTTTGGCTGACTTCTCACGAAAGGCTTTGTCTGTTCCACCTTGAATGATGGCAAAAATATTTTGATCTAGACCTATGCCTTTTTGCTGATTTGATCTAAAGTAGTCTATGGACTCTTGCGCCCAACGTGTAGTACGTTCTATACTGGCTTTAATACGCTCTTGCGTAGCAGGAAGAGCTACGAGGTCGTCAAGTATCATCATGATATCTGAACCCAGGTTATGTTGGATGTCTATGACTTTTTTAGGCGTAAAGTAGTGTTTACTACCATCAAGGTGACTTCTAAAAGTGATACCGCCTTCATCTATCTTGACATTGTCCGAAAGTGAAAAAGCCTGGAACCCGCCACTGTCTGTAAGAAAACTTTTAGGATATTTTGTAAACCCAT
Source organism: Sulfurovum sp. (assembly GCA_026193735.1). Taxonomy (GTDB): domain Bacteria; phylum Campylobacterota; class Campylobacteria; order Campylobacterales; family Sulfurovaceae; genus Sulfurovum. Next base: position 2,241 of record JAPHUJ010000087.1, on the reverse strand, counting down.
GCAGTTTTCCCATGGTCTTAATTGTTTCATCTCCTGGACGAATATATAGATGATAGGTATTACCCAATATAATTTCTGGCTTGATGAATGTAGCGAGGTCCGTAGCATCTAAAGCTTTTACGGCACCCACAGTGCCTACGGGCATAAATACCGGTGTTTGTATGGTAGAATGGGCTGTTTTGATCGTACAAGCTCGTGCTTTACCGTCTGTTTTATCTATCTGAAATTCCATTGTGTTATAATATCCCTCAAAAATAATTACGAAAGTATATCTATATTTTATAGAATAAGACAAAACAATGAGTGAATTAAAAGGGTTTAGTCTTGTGCTTTTTTAAAGCGGCTAGTCACATAGTCAAGATCGGCTTTGCTTATTTGGCGCTCTATCTAAAGGATTTTCATCAAAAACATACTTATCTTAGCTAGCGGTAGCATCGCTAAACATTTTATAGACTGGGTCAGTAAAAACAGGGTTGCAGAAAACCAATACTATGTTACATGCTATAAAGCACATACTACTCCTGCAAAAATAGGTAAAAACATTACAGTCATTGATGCTGATCCTACAAGCTTTTCGAAACTTAAGCGTATCATGGAGGCTACTAAATTCTCTAATATTTTTATTATTATGGAAGACATAGAAGATGCAAGGTATGCACTTAAGAACATTGCTCTTATTAACACCAAAATGCGTATAGTACTTGTAAATCAGTGGGATGATAAGGAGATAGGAAAAGACCAGGAAAATATAAACATAGTACATAGTGATAAACTAATAGCCGCCCATCTTTATGACCAGTTGCCTAATGTCCCTTTGGTCGCGCAAAATGTTGGACTGGGACAAGGTGAGATCATGGAAGTGCATGTACCTTTTGGAAGTGCATATGCCTATAGGCACATAGGTTCTATACTTCAACATAACTGGACGATAGCGGCACTTTACCGTGATGAAAAACTAATCCTTCCTACAGTTGCAACGATGATGCGCCCAAATGACACCTTGATCATTATAGGGAAACCTATCGTCCTTGATGGAGTTTACAGAACTATCAACAAAAGAATAGGTCTTTTTCCTGAACCGTTTGGTAAAGATATATATCTTATTTTAGATTTTAGATATGATCAAAAAGATGCATTAATTTACCTTAAAGAGAGTATTTATCTTGTAGAAAAACTGGAAGACAAAGCCCTATTCGTGCGTATTTTATACCCTAACAACTTTGGATTAATAGACGAGCTCAAAACGCTGGAATCAGAAAACGTTACAATTTCTATCTGTTATGAAGATCAAAATGTTAAATCTCTCGTAGGACATGATATACATGAACATAATATCGGACTTATTATGAACAGTATTCCAACATTTGAGGCAGATGATCTTAAAGAAACACTCTACAACTTGAAAAAGTTGGTTTTTCTCTTTGGTGATAAACTGCTCTATAACATTAAAAAGTCTATAGTACTTATGGATGAAAATGAAAAAATGGAATCAATTTCATCTACCGCTTTCGATATTTCGGAGACACTTGGATTGGCACTGACACTTGCTGACTTTGATCCAGAAGGGGACTTTGAGAGTAAAAAGATGATCGTAGAACATTACGAGACACTGGCACAGATCTTTAATATGGAGATGAACCTCGAACAGAAAGTAGCCAACCCCATACGTGAACTTTCAAATATGGAAGATGTACTCCAAATAGCACCTTTTGAAAAGCATCTCAATACTGACAGCATTAGAAAACTTATCTCTAACAAGATACAAGACTTTCTTCTTATCACAAACAAGCATCCAAAACTACTCGTTCCTTTTGTACCTAATGAGTCCTAAACAAGAGCTCTATAAGGGCATTATGGGCCTTTAAAACGATACTTAATCACAAATAAGATAAAATAAAGCCAATAACAACGCGCAAGGTTTTACTAGATGATCGTTCCTATCGAATTAGCACATACTCAGAACATTACTTATGACATTACTATTGATGCATTACCCCAACTTACTTTTGACACCAATGTTGTTGTGGTCACTAACCCCACAGTTGCCGGATATCATCTAGAAACACTTCTTTCACATATAAACGCTACTAAACTCAATGTCGTGACCATACCGGATGGGGAAGAATACAAAACTTTAAAGACGGTAGAAAATATACTGAATGAATGTTTTGAACATAAGCTCGATAGAAAATCTTTACTCATCGCTTTTGGCGGAGGTGTGATAGGTGATATGACAGGATT
>JAPHUJ010000344.1 GCA_026193735.1 Sulfurovum sp. | reverse complement strand
TTCTTTTAAAACTTATAAAAGAAGTCTACATATAAAGTATAAAGAATGAAGCAAATATTAATCACCAATGACGATGGTTTTGAGTCTGAAGGACTTGCAGCACTGGTTGAAGCACTCAAGCCTTTAGGTCATGTCAGCGTTGTAGCACCAACCACAGAGAAATCAGCATGCGGACACTCACTTACATTGACCAGACCTCTCAATTTTGTAGAAGTTGAAAAGGATTTTTACAAACTGGATGATGGTACACCTACTGATTGTGTTTTTCTCGCACTCAATAAGATTTTCACTAAAGAGAAACGACCAGATATTGTAATCTCAGGCATAAATATAGGCTCAAATATGGGTGAGGACATCACATACTCTGGTACTGCATCGGCCGCAATGGAAGCCGTACTGCAAGGTATCCCAGGCATTGCTATCTCACAAGTTTATAAAGACCAAGGTGAGAGCATCAGAGAGTTAGGCTATGGTTTGGCAAAAGAAAGCATTGTAACGCTTGTAAAAAAAATATTTTCCAATGATTTTCCTTTACCCCCACGTAAATTTTTAAATGTCAATATTCCACCTGTTCCCAGTTCTGAATGTAAAGGTTTCAAGGTGACACGTGCTGGAAACCGTCTATATGGACACCATGCTGAAGTACACCATAATCCACGAGGCAAAGAATATTACTGGATAGGATTACCTGCTTTAGGATGGATGGAAACAACAGGTCATGTCACAGACTTTGAAGCTATAAATGACGGCTATGTTTCCATCACACCTGTACACTTAGATATGACCAGTTATGCTGATATTAAATCTTTGGATCAGTGGCTATGAGATTCCAACGATGCCGTATGCTTTTTGGTGATGAAGACTTTGAAAAGCTACAAAAAGCAAAGATACTTATACTTGGCATAGGAGGTGTAGGTTCATATGCACTTGATTGTCTTTACCGTTCAGGCGTAAGTGACATTACCATTTTAGACTATGATGTGTACGACGAAACAAATCAGAATAGACAGATAGGATCAGAAGCTGTAGGTATGGCTAAGGTAAACCGTCTGCAAGAACTCTATCCTGGTATAAAAACCATCCATCAGCAAATGACTATGGCCTGGGTAGAAAGCTTTGACTTTGAACCTTATGACATTATCATAGATGCTGCAGACACGACAAAGGTAAAAATAGAAGTAGCTAAAAAATGTTACAAGAAACTCATTATGGCTTTAGGCTCTGCAAAACGTTATGATACAAATAAAATAGAAGTAGCCTCCATTTGGAAAACCCATGGTGATGCACTTGCACGTAAAATACGCAACGAGCTCAAAAAAGCAAAATTTGACAGAAACTTTACCGTCGTATTTTCACCGGAAGAAGATAAGTGTAAAGAAAAAGGTTCATGCGTAGCTGTCACAGGAGCGGTAGGTCTGACTGTTTGTTCTGAAGTGATAAAGAGGATAGTAAAATAGATTTCAATATTTGAATCTTATGCATCAATTATTTTAGGGAGCACTATACAAAAAGCTGTACCTTTATAGGTAACTCCATCAATTTCATTCTCTCTATTTTCACAATATATATCTCCTTTAAAATGCTTTTTCAACAAAGTTTTTACTATAAAAAGACCAAGTCCGGTTCCCATCTCTTTTGTGGTGAAATATGGCTCAAAAATGCGTTTGACAGTATTTTCATCTATTCCTCCTGCATTATCACAAATATCAATATGAACTTCATCATCTTTCTGACTTAAATAAACCGATATTTTAAGTTCAAGATCTTTTGGATTTTTTATTTGTTCAATTGCATCTTTGGCATTTGATATCAAGTTCAATAAAACTTGTTTAAATTCACTCGGTAAACTTGTAACTACATAGTGTTTCTTCTCTTCTTTACTTTCAGTATCACAAAGAGTAAAACTATTATCTACATTACGACATAAAATTTCAAATTTGATATTATGGTCACTAAATTGTGCCCAGTATAAATAACGAATCTCTTCTATAGCATCTATAATGTTAAATGTTTCTAGAATATTTGTTTGCGTATCATCATTATTAACTTAAAAAGTTTAGCATAGATATCAGAATAAACTCTTAACCTATTCACCCCAAATATTAAGGGGTTAGGTGGTAGCTGATATTTAAGGTAAATTAATTTGACGATAAAATTATATATTAATAATGTCATAAAAATATCAAAAATGAGAATAATTTTATCAACGATGCATTAGTTAATACCCACTTTATTCCTTCCATTTTCTTTGGCATAATAGAGCCCTTGATCTGCACGTTTGAAAAGTTCTGTAAATGTATCGGTTTCTTTCAATGTACTGATACCAAGAGAGACTGTAAGATTCTTTACTTTAGGAAAGTGGTGATTTTCTATAAATACCCGCAATTTTTCTGCAACTATCTGAACATTATCATGATTTGTATTTGGAGTTAAAATAAGGAATTCTTCTCCGCCCCAGCGAGCAAAAATATCAAGTTTTCGTATATTATCTTGCACTGCATTAGCTAAATCTTTAAGTACATTATCTCCAATATCATGTCCATAGGTATCATTAATTGATTTAAAATGATCAACATCGATGAGTATCAATGAAAGTGGTAGAACAAATCGGCGTGAGCGTTCTGCCTCGAGGATAAAAAGCTCTTCAAATTTATGACGGTTATGAAGGCCTGTTAACTTATCTGTTGAAGCAATATGTTCTATTTCCTGATGCATCATCGTCTCTAATGTAACATCTTTTCCACTTGAAACAAATCCAATCAAATTATCTTTATCATCTCTTAAAGGTGTAATAGTTTTCTTTTCATAATAGAGATCCCCATTTTTCTTTTTGTTGATCACTGTCTCCCGATAAACAGTTCCCTGTAAAATAGTTTTCCATAAGTCTTTGTAGAAGTTTTCATCATATTGATCTGATTTTAACATTCTTGGAGTCTTTCCGAGTACCTCTTCTCTCGTATATCCGGCATGATCGCAAAACGCTTGATTGACATAAGTGATATTACCTTTAAGGTTTGCAATTAAAACCAAATCATCGATCTGTTCAACTACTTTTGATAGTTTTTCAACTGCTTTCTGTGCAACTTTTACTTCAGTGATATCCTGAACAATTCCTGTCATTCGGAGTGGATCTCCATGCGCATCTAGTTTAAGGTTTCCTTCTTCAAGCACATAACGTTCAGTCCCATCTTTCTTAACAATACGATGTTCTATACGATAGTCTGTCTTTTGATCCAAGGTATGATAAATAGCTTCCTGAACCTTATCTTGATCATCAGGATGTACACGATCAAGAAAGGCTTCAATAGTTGCCTTAAACTCTTGAGACTGAAGTCCAAATATTCGATATATTTCATCTGACCACCATAAATGGTTGGTTTTAATGTTCCAGTCCCAATTTCCCAAATGCGCAATTGCTTGTGCATTCTGCATACTCTCAGTAATATTTGAAAGACTCTCTTCTCTTTGTAGAATGATTTTTTTGCTGCGGTACATATAATAAGTAAAATAGAGACTACTTAGAACTATTATTATAATCAATACGTATAAAAGAATGATTAGATGTTCTTGATGTTCCTGAAAAAATGTTTTAGGAGTATTTAACAATCTACTCTTTTTGAGAATTTCTTTTGGCAATACAATCTCGTGTTGTTCAAGAGCCTCTACATCAAATATCCAGCTGTTTACATTTTTATTTGTTTTTGGATGTGGTGATTCTGGATTTGCAAGGATCTGTAAAGCCATCTTCCCCGCATACTGTCCCTGACCCATCCCATCATTGACACGTCCTCCAATCACGCCTTGTTGGATATATGTATCTTCTAGACTAATAACAACAAAGTCACCGGCAGTTATTATGCTATGGATCACTTGCTTAAGCGGGACTAGCTGCCCTTCTTTTGTTTTAAATCCTCCGATCGTTGTCAGAATAATAACTTTTCCCTTAAATTCTTTGAGCTTATTTAGAACCGATTCAAAAATTTGATTATGAATATCATGGATTTTCAAACCTGACACATCAGGCATATTATGCTTAATTTCATCCTGAATCACACTAGAAGTTGTGGAGGCATCCCCTAAAAGGAGTATTTCATTTTCCTGAGGAAACAGCGTTTTGATGAGTTTAATATTTGAAATGATGTCTTTATTTTCAAAGACACCCGTGAATATTTTTTCATCTAATGTTTTTTGTTTTGAGACATCATTGATTCCTGAAAAAATAATAGGCACGCTAGAAAAAAACTTCTCTCTGTGTTGTAGCATAAAGTTTAAAGCATTATCATCAGTAACGTAAATAAGTTCTGGTTGATATCCTTTATATTTACTACTTATATAGTGAACAAACTCTTCTTCATAGTCATTATCATAATCTCGACGTTTGGTATCAAGGTATTCTGTTGAGTAAAGAGGGCCGAATCCCTCTTTATTATTTAAAACTGATGTAAAACCTGTATCTTGTTTCTGTGTCCATGAATAATCTTGGTGATAAGAATGAAGGACGAAGATAGGGGTTTCTGCAAATAAAACAACAGAAAGAAAAATAAATAATAAAAATTTATGCATAAAAACCTGATGAAAAAATTAAGATTTAAGTCTGTTTTACTGATATTTCAATTAAACATTCTTGATAATTAAACTATACATTAATAATGTCACAAATATGTCAACTATGACATAAAACAAAAGGAGTGCCTAAAGTCCTATTCAAATTATGATATATTTAAATTTTTGTAAGTTTATTCAATTAAAAAGAAGTAATTCATAAACTATTCTAACAGATTCAAAATTCAAAATCTGAGAAATAAATGTAAGGATTCGGTTCAAATGAAGTGCTTCATGATGCTAGAGACAAGGCATGGCCTTGTCCCTCAGAGAGATATCAATTAGACGTCTGTATTTCCACAATGTCCACATTTTTTAGCCGCAACAGGAATAGTCTCGGCACACATACCACATGTTTTCGTTGTTGGTGCAATAGCAGCTTCAGGTTCTTTCAGTTTATTGTATGCTTTTATAAACATAAATACAACAAAACCCAAAATCACAAATGAGATCACATCATTGATGAACATACCGTACTTTATTGCAGGAGCGCCAGCTTTATCTAATGCTTCCATAGTGACATACTCATTACCATCCAATGCAATGAAAAGTTGAGAAAAATCAACTTGTCCCATAAGCATACCTACCGGAGGCATCACTACATTGGCAACCATTGATTTTACTACTGTTGCAAAAGCACCACCAAAAATGAAACCTACTGCCATATCTACCATATTTCCCTTGATGAGAAACTTTTTAAACTCGTCTAGCATTCTTGTCCCTTTTTATCTAAGATAGGAAATTATAATATAAAATAAGGGTAATATGTCTTAAGTATATAACGATGTATCCTCATGTTAGACATGAGGATAGGAAGAGTAAAAGATTATTTTAATTTTCGATTTCTAGCGGCCAATAGAGTCAAGACAAATAATCCTGCAACTGCGTAATACACCCAC
>JAPHUJ010000322.1 GCA_026193735.1 Sulfurovum sp. | reverse complement strand
GCTGCACCACCCGAAGATCCACCTGGTACTCTATCTGTTCCATGTGGGTTTTTAGTGGGACCGTAAAAAGAACTCTCTGTGGTTGAACCCATGGCAAATTCATCCATATTGGATCGTCCAAATGCCATCATCCCTTTAGATTTGAGATTTTTGATCACAGTTGCTTCATAAGGAGCAATGTAGCCCTGAAGAATTTTAGAACCAGAAGTCACAGACCAGTCTTTGACTTGAATGTTATCTTTAATAAGGATAGGTACACCCTCACCTGAACTTTCAAATCCTACATAGGCATTGAGTCCACTCTCTTTAGCTTTTACTTCAAGTTGGGTTCTTATCTCTTCTAATTCTTCATTAGATTTTGTTAACGCTTCTTTTAGTGTTATCAAGACTTGCTTCCTTTTCTCTTATAATATTCTACTACTGCCAATCCTATACCCACCAATCCAAAGATAAAAATGATCGAACCAATGATCACTTCCATTTGTATTGGTTGAGACATATCAAACATTAGGCAACGACCTTAGCACATCTCTCACAGGCACACTCATCACTGCTACTTGTAAATCTCCAACATCTTGGACATTTTGAAGCAGTTGCTTTATGTACCGTAAATGTCAACCCTTCCACTTCAAAAGAAGCTACTTGCTCACCATCACTGCTTGATTTCATACCTGACACCACAAACCAATCTTCAAGGTCTTTACTATCGTTAATAGCAAATGCCCCTATATCCCCTACTATCTCCACTTCAAGTGTAGATTTCATAAGTTTCTCTTTTTTAAGTTTATCTACTGCTTCAGAGAATTTTTCACGTGCAGTGATAAGCATGTCATCATCAAAACTGGCTTCAACTTCAGGTACTTCAAGATACACTAGATCAAATACGCTTTCCATCTCACCTTTGAAAAGTGCCGGTGCATACTCAAGTATCTCATCTACTGTGTACGTTAACACTGGAGCCACAAGACCCAACATCGCTTTAGAAATGTGTGCCATTGCAGACTGTGTCGCTCTTCTGCTCATGTTATTTTTGTCTTCACAGTAGAGTCTGTCTTTCGTGATATCCATATAGATACCTGAGAGTTCATTGGTGATGAAGTGGTTGAGTGTTGCAAATCCTCTAAGGAAATCATACGCATCAAAAGAGCTTTTAACTGAAGCAAATACCTCTTTGGCCTTACTCAGTATCCATCTATCCAACTCACCATACGCATCTACTTCAACATACACTTCAAGGTCATCAACATTTGCAAGTAAAAACCTAAAAGTATTTCTTATCTTTCTATACTGCTCGGCCGTTTGCTTCAAGATAGCATCAGAAATCTTTAAGTCCGACTGGTAATCTGACAGTGCGACCCATAATCTGAGTATCTCAGAACCATATTCTTTGATAACTTTATCCGGAGCAACAACGTTACCTTTAGACTTACTCATCTTCTCACCCTTGTCATCCACAGTAAATCCGTGAGTGATAAGTGTTTTATATGGCGAGACTTCATTGACTGCTGCAGAAAGAAGTAATGAAGACTGGAACCAGCCTCTATGTTGGTCACTTCCTTCTATGTAAAGAGATGCAGGGTATTCACCGGCATCATAGTTACCGCTACTTAGTACTGAATTCCAAGTCGAACCGGAGTCGAACCATACATCCAGAATGTCTTCTATTTTCTCTAAGTCATCGGCGTTATAGCCTGAGTTTTCAGGAAGAAGTTCCGCAATACTCATAGAGTACCAGGCATCTGCACCTTGCGTATCAAAAAGACTGGCTACATGTTCCAACACATTCGTATCAAAGATCACTTCTTTGGTACTTTTAATTCTAAAGAATGCTATAGGCACACCCCAAGAACGCTGACGAGAGATACACCAATCAGGTCTACCCTCTATCATCGGCTTGAGACGGTTTTTAGATGTCTTAGGATAAAAATCAACACCTTCAATGGCATTAAGTGCTGTATCTCTCAGCGTATCCTTTGCACCTTCTGCTTTATCGTCTATAGAAATAAACCATTGGTTTGTTGCTCTATAGATCAATGGTTTTTTCGTTCTCCAACAGTGCGGGTAGGAGTGAACAAATTTACTCTCTTTTAATAATGCATCACCCAAGATCTCCAAAATAGGTTCATTCGCTTTAAAGATGTGCATCCCTACAAATTCATCTGCATTAGGAAGTAGCTTTAAGCCTTTTACACTCTCATCATAACATCCGCGCTCATCCACAGGCATTACCACTTCTAGACCATACTTGAGTCCTACTTTGTAATCCTCTTCACCGTGTCCAGGTGCTGTGTGTACACAACCCGTACCACCATCCATAAGTACGTGATCCCCAAGCACCACTCTAGAGGTACGACCGTTTACAGGGTTTATTGCCAGAAGGTTTTCCATTTCTGTTGCGGCTATCTTTCTGCTCGCATGTCCAGAGACCACACCCTCTTCTATCATTGCATCATAACGAGCGTCTGCTATGATATGACCATCATCAGTGAGTACATACATCTCTTCAGGGTTGAGAGAGATACCTGTATTTGCAGGAAGTGTCCAAGGCGTTGTTGTCCAAATGACAAGTCCTGCTTTACCTTCCACTCCTAACTTTTCTTTAGCTGCGTCACTAAGTTCAAAATGAACATAAATAGAATAATCTTCTTTATCTTCATACTCTACCTCTGCATCGGCAAGCGCTGTTCGTGCAGCCCATGACCAGAAAATAGGTTTATGTCTTTCAACCAAAAGACCTTTTTGTGCTACTTCACAAAGTGTTCTATAAATATTTGCTTCAAATTTAAAGTCCATCGTTACGTAAGGGTTTTCCCAGTCTGCAATGACACCTAAGGCCTTAAACCCATCTCTTTGGATATCTACAAATTTTGCAGCATGTGCACGACAAAGTTCTCTGAACTTCTCTGTGGGCATTGCTTCTTTTTTGTCTTTACCCAGTTTCTCTTCAACTTTCTGCTCGATAGGCAAACCATGACAATCCCAACCCGGAGTCATACGCACGGATTTACCTTGAAAATAGTTATACTTTAAAATAATATCTTTCAGTATTTTATTCAGTGCATGCCCTATGTGAATGTCACCATTCGCGTAAGGAGGTCCATCATGAAGCGTAAACATTTGGGCACCTGCACGTTTTGCTTTCATCTGTTCATAAATGTTGGCATCAAACCATGTATTATACTTTTTAGGTTCATTGGTTGGAAGATTTCCACGCATCGGAAAATCAGTTTTTGGGAGGAGGAGTGTGTCTTTAAAATCCATAGTCGATAATACCTTAGTCTTATATTATCCCGTGATTGTATCTAAAAGACCATTAGAAGCTACTTTTGGTACAATTAACTTATGAAAAATATCAAAGACCTAGTAGAAAAAATTATTCAACTATTAACAAAAGAAGATCAAACCATCTCTTTTGCAGAAAGTTGTACAGGTGGTCGTATAGCAGCAGCATTTACAGCTATACCAGGTGCTTCCGCTGTACTACATGGTTCATGTGTCACATACTCAAACGATATCAAACATCTATGGTTAGGTGTGAGTAATGAAGTGCTCACAAACTATGGTGCAGTAAGCCAACCATGTGTTGCACAAATGTTGGATGGTATACAAAAACTGGCAGGTTCTGACTATGCTATAGCAGTTTCAGGTATAGCAGGACCTACTGGCGGCACTGAACTAAAACCTGTAGGAACCGTATATATAGGGTTACAAACACCTTTTTCTCAAGAGATATTTCATTGCAATTTTAATGGGCCAAGAGAAGCTATCCAAGAGCAATCTACAGTGTTTGCTATTGAGAAATTAGCAGAATTGTTAAATATCTGAAAACATTTACGTTAATTCTCTTGACAATCAAAGGTTTCTGAGCTATAATTCCGTCCACTTATTCGAGTAATGAGTGCAAAAACATGTGACCTGTTAGCTCAGTTGGTAGAGCAATTCCCTTTTAAGGAATGGGCCCTAGGTTCGAATCCTAGACAGGTCACCACTTTTTCATTTTAACCATTTAATTGGTTTCTGGTCGCTTAGCTCAGTTGGTAGAGCGCTACCCTTACAAGGTAGATGTCATAAGTTCGAGTCTTATAGCGACCACCATGACAATATGTCATACACTAAAACGATTATTATTCGTTTTCTAAAGCACTAGTGCATGAACTGTCTGTTGAAGACAACATAGCGTTAGCGTAGTAAAATAAACTTTGTTCATTTTACGTCTTTTTATGGTATGCGGTGGTAGTTCAGTTGGTTAGAATACCTGCCTGTCACGCAGGGGGTCGCGAGTTCGAGTCTCGTCCACCGCGCCATTT
>JAPHUJ010000088.1 GCA_026193735.1 Sulfurovum sp. | reverse complement strand
CAATGGGATATCAAGCAAAAACAAAGTCAAATAAAGTGATAATATCTGCTTAAATATAAATAAACAGCAGAGGTATTATGAAGAGACTTGCATCCCCTATATTATTGATAATTATTTTGATGACAAGTACTCTTTTTACAGGGTGTTCTCAAAAACGTAAAACAGTATGTGCAACTAAATACACCAGTGCAGCTAGACATAAAGCGACAATGCGTCCTTATGAAGTACTGGGAAAGTGTTATAGTCCTACATATGTTGAAGTTGGACAAGTGATGCATGGTATTTCAAGTTGGTATGGACCTAATTTTCATGGAAAGCGTACAAGTAATGGTGAAGTGTATAACATGAATGCAAGAACAGCTGCACATAAAACATGGCCTATGGATACGATGGTAAAAGTGAAGAATTTACAAAATGGTAAAAGTACTATAGTAAGAATTAATGATAGAGGACCTTTTGTAAGAGGTCGTATTATTGACTGTAGTTACACTGCAGGTAAAGAAATAGGGCTTGACAGAATGGGCATTGCCAAGGTTTCTGTTGAAGTACTTGGTTTCGCAGGAAAAGTAGCATCAGCTGCAACCATAGCCAAACAGAAAAGAGAGCATACGCAAGCACGTGTTCATCTCTCCAATTTTGGTGTACAGGTGGGTGCATTCAGACGTCATGAAGGTGCCAAAACATATCAAAGAAAGTATAGTCGTCTATATAGACGATATGAGACTATCGTAAGACGTTTTGATGATATAAACGGTTCCCCACTATACCGTGTATGGCTTATGGGGTTCGGATCTGAAGATGAAGCAAGGGACTTTAAAAATACCCATGACCTTGCAGGTGCATTTATCGTAAGAAATTAATCAAATTAGGAATAGAAATGATAGAAGTAACAAGAGAAACCAAAGAGACACAAATAAAAGTCAAACTTAATCTTTATGGAACAGGGAAAGCAAACATTGATACTGGTGTAGGTTTTTATGATCATATGCTGGAAGCATTCACTAAACATGCACATATAGATATGGAAGTAACTTGTAAGGGAGATACACACATAGATGACCATCACACTGTTGAGGATGTGGGTATTGTCATAGGTCAGGCACTTAAAAAAGCAATCTATCCTGTGCAGAGTATTGAGCGTTTTGGAAATGCGACTGTGGTAATGGATGAAGCAAGTGTTACATGCGATATAGATCTGTCAAATCGTGGGTATCTTGTTTTTGAACTTCCTATAGGAGGTAAAGTAGGAGATTTTGATGTGGAACTTGTTGAAGAATTCTTCAAAGCTTTTGCATTTAATCTTCCTTTGACACTTCACCTTATCTATAACCGCGGTAAAAATAAACATCATATTATAGAAGCTGCATTTAAAGCGCTTGCTGTTGCCCTTCGTAGAGCAGTGACCGTAAATGAAAATGCAGGTATACCAAGTACAAAGGGTGTACTGTGAGTATTGAATTAATTGTACTTGATGTAGATGGTACGATGACAGATAGTCGTATCACCTACAGTGCAAATGGCGATGAAATAAAGTCCTTTAATGTAAAAGACGGTTTAGCTATAGCTTCTTGGAGAAGACTTGGAAAACAGGTAGCTATCATCACAGGAAGATCTTCACAGATCGTTGCCCGTCGTGCTAAAGAATTACATATAGAACATTTTTATCAAGGGATAGATAACAAAAAAGAGGTGTTAGACTCACTCCTGGAAAAACTGGATCTAACGATGGACAATGTTGCAGCTATAGGAGATGATCTTAATGACTTGTCGATGCTTAAAGCAGCTAAAATTTCATTTGTGCCAAGAGATGCAAGTGCCTATGTAGATAAAATTGCTAATGTTGTACTTTCAAAAAGAGGTGGAGACGGGGCCGTGCGTGAGATGATAGAACATCTTATAGTTAAAGAAGGACTTGAAAAGAAGTATTTGGATCTATGGGATTAAAATTAGAACTTGTATTGATCGTAGGTATCGTAGGTATTATCTTAGGAACTCTAATGATAAAGTTTGATGATACTTCCACAAAAGAACAACCATTTACGAAAGAAGTTGAATTTACCAATACAACTTTAATAGAAGTAGATACAGACATGATGAAAAGTCGTGCTTTTGCTACGTATGGTGTGAGAGAAAAGGGCGTATGGACATTAGATGACTTAGTATATGCTTCTGATACTATAGAATCACTTCACGCTAATAAAGGTAGTTATCATGATGATATGCTCTACTTGGATGGTGATGTTGTCTTGCAAGAAAAAGATGGCTATAAGTATGAGACACAACATGCAATATATAATCAAAAAACTGAAATTTTAAATATTCTTACACCTTTTACAGGCGTAAAGAATAAAAATATTATTAAGGGAAAAAGTTTAGAGTATAACACGCGTCAAAAAAAGGCTTACGGTACAACTGTCGGTACAGTATTTTATACACCTGACAAGTAATATCATGCTACAATGTTTAACTAAATAATTATAAAAGGTTTATTATGAAGTTTATAAAAATAATACTTTTGTTCATACTTACACAGACACTTTTTGCTGATAGGGTAGAGATTACCTCTACTTCTATGGAGGCAGAAGATAAAGAAGTGCACTTTATTGGTAATGCTAAAATAAAAAAAGCAAACGATTGGCTGCATGCAGATAGGGTTATCGTCTATTTTGATGAAAATAATGAAACAAAAATGTATGAAGCTATAGGATCAGTTACCTTTGAGTTTAAAAATGAAAAATTTGCTTTTAAAGGCAGTGCAGATAAAGTGGCATACAATATTGTAAAATCACTTTATGAGTTAAAAGGTAAAGCAGTGATAGATGATTTGGTGAATAAACGTCATGTGAATGGTGATGAGATCATGCTTAATATGACTACGGGTAGTGTAGACGTTAAAGGTAATAGTAAAAAACCTGCCAAGTTTATTTTTGATATGGGAGACAAATAGTGAGTACACCACGAGTTGTAGAAGCAGAATTTGTAAAATCAGCACAAAGTATTGCTGATTCTTTACCTGAAGATATGAGTGAAGTGGTTTTTTTAGGACGTTCAAATGTAGGCAAAAGTTCTACATTAAACTCATTAACCGGAAGAAAAAGCTTGGCAAAAAGTTCAGCAACACCGGGAAAAACGCAGTTGATCAACTTTTTTGAAACAAGATACCTTTATAATGAACAGAGCTATCCTGTACGTTTTGTAGATCTGCCTGGGTTCGGGTATGCAAAAGTGTCTAAAACACTGAAAGAAGTTTGGCAGAAAAACCTTGTGGAATTTATACAGCATCGTGTCTCTATACGTCTTTTTATTCATCTCCGTGATGCACGTCATCCACATGCCAAGATAGATGAGGATGTGTCAAATTATATCTCTGAGTTCATCCGTCCTGACCAGAAATATCTGACTGTGTTTACGAAGAT
>JAPHUJ010000307.1 GCA_026193735.1 Sulfurovum sp. | reverse complement strand
ATGGGAACATCCAGCCAATATACTACCGTTGACTTTGGTGCGATGTCTGAGGCTTTAGCTCTGCAGGCACAAAAAGCATCTAGCGCCATTACGGACATTTTTTACCATTCACAAGTTGAGAAGATCGAAGAACTTGAAGATAAAACTTTTGAAATCACAACCAAAAATGGAGAAAAGTATACTGCCGATTTTGTTGTAGTTGATGCAGGCGCACACTCACTCTTTTTGGCACATCAAATGGGTTACGGAAAGCACATGGGTTGTTTGCCTATGGCAGGCAGTTTTTACATGACAGATGGACATTTTCTAAATGGAAAGGTCTATATGGTACAAAACAACAAACTTCCCTTTGCCGCACTTCATGGAGATCCCGACATTTTAGCTGAGGGGAAAACAAGATTTGGACCAACAGCACTTGTGTTGCCGAAGCTTGAAAGATTTAAACCCGGTACGTATCTGGATTTCTTCAAGACATTGAATTTTGATTTAAAAATAGTCAAAATATTTTGGGATCTTCTCAAAGACAGCGACATTAGAAATTACATATTTAAAAACTTTTTGTTTGAAGTTCCTTTTATCAATAAAACATTATTTGTACAGGATGCCAGGAAGATCGTACCTTCGCTCAGTGTAGATGATATAGAGTATGCGAAAGGATTTGGAGGTGTCAGACCGCAGGTTTTAGATAAAGAAAAAGAAAAACTCATGCTGGGAGAAGCTTCCATAAATCCAGGAAATGGACTGATCTTCAATATGACTCCAAGTCCTGGGGCTACATCATGTTTAGGAAATGCCGAAAGAGACATGAAGGTTATAGTGGATTTTCTTAACTTAACATATGACGAAGCACAATTCTTTAAAGATCTAACGGAGTAAATACACACCAATTCTACACTTAAACAGTATTCTTTTAGCGTATTGGATATTTCCAAACGTAAAGGATGATTCTCATGAAAAAGAATACTGCTACTTTAATCAACAATAACACCGGTGAAACATACGAATATGACATTTTAGAGGCAACAAGAGGGCCTTCGGTGGTAGACATGCGGACTTTTTTCCAAGACACAGGCATGTTTACCTATGACCCAGGTTACACATCAACTGCGGGTTGCGAATCTGCCATTACATTTATAGATGGTACAAAAGGAGAGTTAAGATACAAAGGTATTCTCATAGAAGATCTAGCAAATAAACACAGCTACATGGAAACCTGCTACCTACTTCTAAACGGCTCCCTTCCCTCAGCAGAAGAACTCAACAATTTTGACCTGGAGATCCGCCATCGCGCATTTTTACATGAAGGTATGCGCCATCTCTTTAATGCCTTTCCTGACAATGCGCACCCCATGGCAACACTCTCTGCTTCTGTTACTGCCCTAGCTACTTTTTATAATGATCACATCGATATGGACAAAGAAGAAGAGTATTTGGAGATGGCGCATCGCATTATCTCAAAGATCCCTACTATTGCGGCTTTTGCCTACAGACATTCTTTGGGCATTCCTTTCATTCAACCAGACATAGATCTACCTTTCACCAAAAACTTTTTAACCATGATGCGTGCCTACCCTGGAGGGAAAATGCATCTATGCGCCAATGGACATGAAGAAATAAAAGAAGTGGAAATACGAGCACTGGACACCATCTTCAGTCTACATGCAGACCATGAGCAAAATGCTTCGACCACTGTAGTACGTGGTGTAGCTTCGACTGGTGCACACCCTTATGTAGCCATAGCAGCAGGTATCGCTGCACTCTGGGGTCGTGCCCATGGGGGTGCTAACGAATCAGTCATCGCCCAACTTGAGTACATAGGAAGTGTTGATAAGGTGGAGGAGTTTATCGCAAAAGCAAAAGACCCCAATGATAATTTTAAACTTATGGGCTTTGGACATCGTGTCTACAAAAACTTTGACCCACGGGCCAAGATACTTAAAAAACTTCAAGATGAACTCAAAGAGGAACTCAACCTCGATTCCCACTTGATGGAAATAGCAGCCAAGATAGAAAAGATCGCTTTGAGTGATGATTACTTTGTTTCACGAAAACTCTATCCGAACATCGATTTTTATTCAGGCATCATCTTAACAGCACTCAAAATACCAACAACCATGTTCACCCCTATTTTTGTCATTGGACGAACCGTAGGATGGATAACACAATGGATAGAGTTCAAAAAAGACAAAACATCTAAAATTGCAAGGCCGAGACAACTTTATAGAGGTGAATGACAAAAGTAATCATTTTATCGTCATTTTGGTCTCTTTTTTACGCTCAAAATAAGCGTTTTTTTTATTTTTTCCATACCTGAGGTTAAAAAAGGATTTAAACTGTGTTATTTTGTGTTTTAGCTAGGTTTATGTAGATTTTAAATGTTTTTCATACTTTCACACCCATCATTCTCGTATGCAATGTGATAATCTACCAGTTTTGACTATAAATGAATTTAAAAGTGTAAAGTAGCTTGAATTTTAGATCCTCGGGTCAAGCCCGAGGATGACGAAATTATCGATTTACGTTATTTTTCGTTTTATTGTCTGGTTTGGCTTTTACATATTCAATGCTATTAACTTTTGTAGTAGTAT
>JAPHUJ010000331.1 GCA_026193735.1 Sulfurovum sp. | reverse complement strand
ATTTACTTGATGATGAAACTGTATGGACACAGGGTGAAAATACTATCCGACGCTTTCAGACAGGACAAACTTTTGACTTTAGTGCTTCATATAAGTTTTAATAGATGAAAGTTGATATAGATAAAAAAGGTTTTGTTATGAAGAAGAATATTGACCCTGTCGCCACGATTTTAATTATTGAAGATAATGAAGATCTACTTGAACTCGAAGAGTTTCATCTTATGAAAGAGGGATATAGGATCATAGGTGTAACTTCGACAAAAGAAGTGGAATCCATATTGGAACAAGGGATAGATCTGATGCTTGTTGACCGGACACTACCCCGTGTAGAGGGGAGTGAATTTGTGTCTTATCTTCGTGATAAAGGAGTGACCACTCCAGTGATGTTTGTTTCTGCAAAAGATAAAGATGAGGATATAGAGGAGGGGTTTATATGTGGAGGGGATGACTACTTGAGGAAACCTTTTAACATTAAGGAACTTATTTACCGTGTCAAAGCGATACTTAGACGTACAAGTTCGATAGAACATGAAAGACTAACAGCAAGAGACATAGTGATGGACTTCAATGCACGAAAGATATATATAGAAAATGATGAAATAGCTCTCACCAAATTAGAATTTGAACTTCTTAGTCTCTTTATCCAAAACAAGAACAGAGTACTCGAAAGAGAATACTTACTTCAGAACATATGGAATGACAACGAAGGTACACAAAAACGTACAGTGAATGTCACTATTAATCGTCTGAAAAAGAAAATAGATCCACATGATCTAAAAGAGTACATCATTCCTGTTCGTGGCATAGGGTATAAATTCCAGTAGCCACACTTTCATAAACTTCTTATTTCTTGTTACCAAATTATAGCCATTATGTTCCTACTATGTTATACCTTACCGTTAATCTTCCAATGTAAAAATTTTATATAAGGTATACAAAATGATTAGAAATTGGATTTCAACGGCTGCATTGGTAGCGTTAGGCTTTACAGTAGTTGGTTGCAATAGTGATTCAGAAGCAGAAGTAAAAAGCATTGCTTTTTCGCCAGTGACAATTGCAGCGAATGATACTGAAAAACAAGAGATGAGAGTATCAAATAACCTTTCAGTTACTTACAGCGATGGCAGTAGCAAAGATTATCCACTAACATATAAAACATTGATGAAAATGGGAGATGTTATCGGATCAGGTACTATCGGACTCATTACAGATATCAATGGAGATCCACTCTTGAAAGCTGATGATTCTCAAGATATATCTGATGGACCTGATGGTAATTCACTTATCAATGTGGGTGATAAAACGTATATTGTCACTCATATGGAAGAGGCACCTGGTTCACTTTATAACACTGAAGTCAAAGTTGAAAATGGAGAATTGGTCGCTGTTGATACAGGACCTGTTGACTTATCTGCTATGGGTGGAACAATTATTAACTGTGCAAGTACTAAAACTTCTTATGGGACTCACTTAGGCGGAGAAGAAGATTATGCACTCAACTCCATCTTTGCTGATGCTTCTTCACCATTTTATGTAGATTGTGCTTTAGATGGAACAGGTACTGATACAACGGGTGCCGGTAATTCTTTTTGTGGCTATGTTGATGGTATGAACAAATATTTAAGTGATGCAAGTATCGATAAAGCCAATGGTTACAACGGTGATAGTTTTTCTCCGTATAATTATGGTTATATTGTAGAAGTGCAGCCGCTGGATGATGGGACGACAAACAGTGCTAAGCACTATGTAACGGGTAAATATACTCCAGAACTTGCTGCAATGATGCCTGATGGAAAAACGGTATACATGAGTGATGATGGTACGGCTAAAGGTTTTTGGAAATTTGTATCTGATGCAAAGATCGATGGGTTTAAAGCGGATTGGGAAGGTACATTATATGCTGCAAAAGTGAGTCAGACATCAGCGTTAAAGGGTGGAAGTTTTGATCTTTCATGGGTAGAACTAGGTCATGCAAAAGACAGTGAAATTAAAGCTATGATCAACTCTAAAATGAAACTGACCGATATATTTGAAATCGCTAAGCCAGTAGCTGGAATTTGTGAAGCAGGCTTTACATCTGTTTATGAAGACAGTACTGTGGAGTGTTTAAAACTTGTGCCAGGTCAAGAAAAAGCAGCAGCATTCTTGGAAACTCGTAAGTT
>JAPHUJ010000042.1 GCA_026193735.1 Sulfurovum sp. | reverse complement strand
ATAAGGTTATCAATAAAAGTCAAGCCAAAGATGAAACTCTAAATCATCTTTCAATATTATTATTATAGCTTAATAGTTAAATAATAGCAAACAATGATGCCATATCTCATATAAAAGATACAGATAGTGGTGGTAGGATATTTATTCCCACCACTTTTTTAATCAAGAGTGATGGATTCTGTATCTGTTGAGATGGTCTCGAAGTGATTGTCGGTATTGCTGTCAAATGCTTTCATAAGTGCAACTTCATTGAGGTTTATGTCTTTGTAAAGATCTTGTGCAAAGCCATATGCCATTGTTTGGTATTGTAGTTTTACCGTAATGGTATAATCACCGTCAGGAAGATTACTCACCTGATAATTACAGTGTCGCTTCCTCCAACAAAATCATCATCATTCGTAGCTTCTCCGTATGGTTGTGCAGAAGAAGGAGTATTGTTTTTATGCCCCAGTGGTAAAATACGGTTATCCTTGAGGTATTTTGATGCCTGCATAAATGTGTAAGTCTGTTTGTTATCTGTATCGGCCATGATTGGTTCATAGACCTGAACCTGTGAGGAATTGTTGATATCCCTGTAGTGCGGTTCATACTCATTACTATCATCAACACCGATGATCTGACCATTACTATTTAATGCACCTGACTCAAAGACAGTTTGGTTGGCTACATTTGTTACCTTTACATGTAACCAGGCACGGCGAGATGGTAAACTGGTTGGGAATTTGTGGCCGCTATGGTTATGTACAAGGACAGAAAAATCAAGTGTACCGTTTGCAAAGTTTGTATCTATGATATTGACATCTGCAGCAGCTTTAAGAAATTCTCTGGTATTAGTAATACTTTTATTAAATGCAGTATCATCGGCGATTGCACCCAATTTGATACGGTTATTTTTCATGATCTCTAACATGTAAGTGTTTGCACCTAAGAACTGGTGTTGATAGAATGGTGATCTTGCTTCAAGATTGCCACCTTGGGTAGAGATAATGACACTACCTTCGGTTTTTGGCATATGACAATCTTGGCAGCTTTTTGTTGCATTAAAGTCACTGTATTCCCATTCAGTATATACGGCTTGTTCCGGAAAAGTAAGGAGAGGATCAGTAAGATTACCATTTGCGTCTATGACAGGCGTGTCAAGATTATGACAAGAAGCACAGAGTTTAGAATCATTCATGTGTGCACTGTATGCAGGTGTGAACTGGACGTTGTTTATCATTGGTTGGGTCTTAGGTGAGGTATATGGACCATAGGTTTTACGTTCGATTCCTGTGTGATTGGTATCTATGGAAAATCCACCAGAAAAACCTTCGTCAGTACCAAATTTCGGATCATTTTCAATCTGGTGACAGAGTGTACAGCTTACTCCGTCTTTTGCAGCATTATAATAGGGATTATCAGGGTTGAGAAAACCATCACCAGACATTGCAATAGTGTCACCGGCAAAATCTGCCTCTACATTAGCCATAGGCATATGACAACGGCTGCATTTTGATTCTATAACAGCTTTGAAATTTGGGTTACGTTTTACTTCACTGGCAACTTTCGCCAAGTAAAGAGGATCGATAGAAGCATTATCCATCATTGTACCTTGCCATGTTTTGACTATAGAAACATCTTTACTATTGCTTGTGTCAGAAATACCATCATGGCACTGTGCACAGTTTTGTGAACCGCTAAAGTGAAGTGATTCAAAAGAAGGATCATGAGGAACGGCATCAGGAAATGATGTAGCATTTACATCCATAGTATCACTGTCTGTTGCTCCATCATTATCTGTTATCGTAAAAGTAAGCGTATGAATACCTAATGATGGAGCTGTATAATTGAAAGCAGCAGTATTGGCTAAAATTGTACTGCCTTCTTTCCATTCGTAACTATCAACGGTTCCATCTGTATCACTTCCGCTACCCGTGATAGTTACTATTTCGTCTAGCAGTACAATTTTATCTTCTCCTGCATCTGCAACAGGTGGAATATTTGTATCTACTGATGTAGCATTTACATCCATAGTATCACTGTCTGTTGCTCCATCATTATCTGTAACGGTAAGGGTAAGCGTATGAATAGCTATAGTTGTAGGTGTATAATTGAAAGCAGCGGTATTGGCTAAAATTGTACTGCCTTCTTTCCATTCGTAACTTACTACAGCCCCATCGGCATCACTTCCGCTTCCTATGATATTGACTGTGTCGTTCACATGTACAATTTTATCTTCTCCTGCATCTGCTATGGGAGGAGTATTTTCTACAGGTGGAGTATCTCCATTATTGCTACTGGATCCACCGCCACAAGAATTTAGAAAAAGCAGAAAAATGATACTAGCGAATAGAGAGGTGAGTTGTTTCATAATGAATCCTTCTTTATAGTAATGCTAATACTAATTTTAATTTAATTTTATTAACAAATGATTTCATTTGTAATGACAGTAGTCTTTACTTATTGAATCGATTTATATCATGAATTTCTTATTTATAGAAGTAGAAGGGCACTTTATGGAGGAATTGACGCATGAGAACTTTTAGTATCTCATGGTCTTAAAATTCTTAATTTACTACTAGATATGATCATTCTTCCTTAAGTGAAGGAGCTTCATCCAATGT
>JAPHUJ010000196.1 GCA_026193735.1 Sulfurovum sp. | reverse complement strand
ACATAAAGAGATTCTTCTTTTTTAACTTCTCTTTGTATATTATTTGACACAGTCTTTTTGCATGTTGCTACAATGATCGCATTCTTTTTCATAAAGCCCAAGATACCGCTAGAAGGATGTTGCACAACTTCAGATTGAAGTTCAGAAATAGAACATTCTAACATTTCAGAAGCTTTTTGGTAAGCCTCTTCCAGTGTCGGTGCTTCAACCTTTCTCATTGATTAGTCCTTTGCTTTTTTATGTGATGCAATTGCAACTTCTTTTTGCTTTGCATACATATGGTTTATAAAGTATTGTTGTGCGATCGTAAAGAGGTTGTTGACCAACCAGTACAATACAAGACCTGATGGGAAATAGATAAAGAATACTGTCATAATAACAGGGAAAAATTTAAATATCTTTTCCTGTAATGGATCAGTAAAGTTACTTGGAGTGATCCTTTGCTGGAACCACATAGAGGCACCCATCAAAATCGGAAGTACAAAATATGGATCCATAGCTGCCAGGTTGTCTATCCAAAGTATCCATGATGCACCTTGCAACTCATCTGCATTTAAAAGAACACGATAAAGCGCAAAGAAAACAGGGATCTGCAGGATAAGAGGAAGGCACCCACCCATAGGGTTTGCTCCATGTTTCTTATACATTTCCATCATCTGTGCATTCATTTTTGCAGGATCACCTTTATATTTCTCTTTAACTTCCTTCATTTTAGGTGCCAGGTCTTTAAGCTTTTGCATAGACATCATACCTTTGTATGAAAGTGGGAACAACACAAGTTTTACAAGTAATGTAAAGAGAATGATCGCCCATCCCCAGTTTCCGACATAGTCATGTATCCAAAGTAATACTTTAAAAAATGGTTTCGAAAGAAATGAAAACCATCCAAACTCGATAGCATCTGTAAGTTCAGGATGGATCGCTTTTAGTATCTTCTCTTCTTTTGGTCCGATATAGGCATGTAACTGTAGTGTATCCGCACCCTCTACAAAGATAAGAGGATCACCATTTGTTTCTTTTAAGATAGAAACGTTCATGCCTTTATCAAAGTCAAAAAACATTGAAGCGACATATCTGTCAAAAGCAGAAGCTAGTTTTGCATTTTCAAATTTTTCATATCCTTCAGCATCACCATCTTCGACAGTGTTTATGATGCCATCAGCACTTTTTACCAAGGCACCTCTTACAAGCATATATACAGACTTGTCAGCATCAGGTCTGTGCCCTGGTGTGATGAAGTATGGTGTTGATGCAGAAGTTGTTACAGTAACATCATACTCACCAGTAGACTTAAATGTGATCTTTTTTGTTACGGTAACAGACGAAAGTGTTTGCGTTAAAATCACAGTTTGTACAGCATTACTTACATCTACAGTTTGACTTCCTGTATTTACATAAGGTGTTTTAAATGCTTCTTCATTCAGTTTAACATCTGAAAATCTTATTTCCAACGGCTTCACTTCATTTACATTTAAGATCTTTAAATTATTACCCTCATCATCGTGATACTTCGCTTCTAAAAGTTCAACTTGAGAGATACGTCCAAGTTCATCTACTGACAGAATAAAGTTATCAGATTTCACAGTAACTAAACCCGCTGTTGCAGTTTGCACCGGTGCACTAGCAGCTGTAGCTACTGTGGCATTCGGCGTAGGTACAGCTGTATTAGATACTGTATCGACTTTAGGTGTTTGATGTGCAGTATTTGATGTTTGTTCTATATTTTGAGTGGGTGTTGGAGCCGGAAAAAAGTAGCTGTAACCTATAAATACAAAGAAAGAAAGTGCCAGTGCCAGAAGAAGTCGTTTATTTAAATCTTGTTGTTCCAAAATGATGCCTTTTATAATATATATCGTTGATAGTATAGTGTTATATGTGTTAAATTATGTTGCAGAACACTTATTAAGTGCATGTAGATACGCTTTACGCGTCACAGAATAGTTTTCTTCAATAAGTGCAGGTTTTGCAACCAATACGTAACTACCTTGAGATAAGAGGTCTATATTTTCGATGAAATGTGCTCTTAACAAACGTTTTGCTCTGTTTCGATGAACTGCATTTCCAATTTT
>JAPHUJ010000335.1 GCA_026193735.1 Sulfurovum sp. | reverse complement strand
GGTGCACTCATCTTTAATGAAATACTTTCTCACATAGGTACACAGACTGTTATTTCCAGTGCTGCGGGAGTAAGGGAAGGTGTATTTTTAGAACAATTCCTTAGAGATGATGCACTGAAGTTTCCAAGTACCGTCAATCCCAGCATTGTATCCATACTAGACAGGTTTAAACCTCAAATTACTATAGAAAAAAATCGAAAAACAAAACGAAAACTAGCTACACAACTTTACTCTGTGCTTCAATCTGAAATTAAAGATAATAGGGAGTATGAAAAAGAGCTATTGTATGCTTTAACACTCTCAAGCATTGGAAAAACGCTTACGGTGTACAAATCCCATCAGCATGCTTTTTATATTGCTATACAAGAACTAAATTATGGTTTTACTCACGAAGAGATAGTTCTTATATCTTTACTTTTGCGTATGTATGGTAAAGAACTTATAAACAAACCTCTCTTTGAACAGTACAAATCTCTTCTTCCGCAGAAAACAGCCGTACTTTGGTTAAATTTTATCTATACCCTTACCGTGCTTCTGCATGAAGCTTCCAATAGTGCAAGCATAGAATTTAACTATGATAACAAAACGCTGCGTATCATATCTGACAAACCCCTTTATCTTGCAAAAGAAAAGATCAAAGACTTAGCAAAACCTATACCGTTTGCCATTATTATAAAAGATGAAAGTGCCTTACCTAAAAATAAAGTGTTGGGAATTTAAAATATTGTGTATAGGGCAAGGAAAGGTCCTTGCCCTTTTATACTCGTAGATCTAAAACTTCGTTCCCATAGAGAACTCAAATACCGCTGTTTCATCTCCTATCTCATCATCAAGTGCTTGAGCAAAAACAAGATTAATAGGACCAAATCCTGATTGCCACTCCACAACCATACCCGCTGAAGATCTCGTGATCTCATTAAAACTATTTTCACCGATCATACCATAATCATAGAAGAATGCAAGTCTCATTTTTGCTGCCTCAGAAAGAGGAATACTGGCTTCTATTGTAGCAGAAGCATTTTTCCTACCACCAAGCCTATTCCCGTATTCATCTTCTGGAGAAAGAGAATAAGGCTGATATCCCCTTACACTGCCTATACCACCCAAAAAGAGTTTTTCTGCAATAGGGAGCTTTTCATTATCTCCTCCTTCAATGGTTGTTGCTCTTGCCTTCACCCGTAAAATAAGATCATAATCTATCCAATCATTTAGGCCATAATAAAATCCGAATTTTCCTGATGCTTTAATAAACTCACCATAACCATTCTCTTCACCACTTCCTACAGTACTATTAAAATCATCTCCGGATAGACTTGCATATTCTAAATTGATAGAAGCGATCATCCCTTCTCTTGGAACATAATAATCATCTGTATTGTCAAAAGAAATACTGGCAAACAATGAAGATTTTTTATATTTATCATTGTATAAGCCATAAGGATCATAAAAAGTGATATTACCGTCCACAAACGATGTTGTATTGTTATCATTTGCTTCTGATTGATTATCAACATATCCTGCTCCGACAGAAGCATGAAAATGTCTTAAAAATTCTCTACCTAAAGTAATTGAACCTCCAAGTTGGTCTTGAGTAAAATTATAATATTCATATTGTTTTTTATAAAAACTTAGTCCAAAACTATACATACTGTCCCAAACTTTCGGATTCACAAAAGAGATATTATAGTTTGTTGAAATTTTTGAAACTTCGAAACCTAAAGTAGTGTTAATACCTGAACCAAATATATTTTTATCTGAGATAGAAGCATTGACCATCAAACCTTCATAACTTCCATATCCACCACCTGCAGAGATGGTGCCCGTAGAAGTTTCTTTCACATTAACAAGCAAGTTGATCTTATCCGCTGATACTCTCTGACTTTGTATATCTACATTTTCAAAAAATCCTGTTCTTCCCAATGCATTCTTTGAGTCTTTAAGATCTCTAGCATTAAACTTATCACCAGGTGCCAAATAGATATAACGACGGATAACTCTGTCTTTTGTAGTGTCATTACCAGCTATAATAACATCGTTGATAGTCACTACATCTCCCGGTTGAACCACATACTGCAGGTTAATGATCTTCTGTTCAGGATCTTTATGCATTTGTGGAGATACCTTAGCAAAAGCATATCCAAGATTGCCCACTTCTTCTTCTAAAAGTTTTATATCTTTACGCATACGCTTGATGTTGAATATCCTACCCTCTTTGAGTGTAAGCAACTCTTTTAGATCTTCCGTATTAAGTCCTGCAACCTCTTGTGTGATACCAATGGTTCCTACACGATATTGTATACCTTCTTTTATCTGATAATCCACTTCTGCATTATATGAACCGAAATCGACTCTCATAAGAGGTTTACTTACATAAGCATCCAGATAACCACTTTTCATATATACATCTTTTACTCTATATGCATCATATTCAAGTTGATCTACAGTAGCTTCACCATTATTTCTCCAAGGCATCCAGCCAAACCAATCTTTTTCTTTGTTTGCAAGGTCTAATTCAATATCACTTTGATCTAATTTCTCGGCACCTACAAAGTTTTGTTTCTGAATAATGATCTTCTCACCTTTGTTCACATCAAAGACAAGAGAAACACTGCTTTCTCCTACAGGGGTTGTACTCACATCAACAACAGTGTCATAATAACCTTGACTTTCCAACTTGGCAATAAGTGTTCTTTTCGCTTTTTTAACACGTCTATCATCATACAAATCACCTTTTTTAAGGCCTATACCTTCTAAAAGTTTTGTACCGTCATCACCTGATCCATACCCTTTAATCTCAATATTCGCGACAGCCAATTTTTCTTTAAAATGATAAATAAGTACGCCACCATTTTGATCCACCCACACATCTTTAAAATATCCTTGTGAGAAAAAGTTTTTGATGGAATCATTTATTTTTCCAGCATTTATTTCATCACCAACACGGATACCTGCGATTTCTTTTGCAACCGTTGGAGAAAGATGCGCAAGGCCTTCAAATTTAATCTGTGTCACTTTTTGAGCCAAAAGTAAGGAACCTATTAGCATCCAAGAAACCAATATCTGGAAAGGTAATACCTTAAAAAGCGATATCTTTTTTATCATAGTTAAGCCTTAGTATAATTTGCTAATATTTTATCTTTATTTCAATAAGAAGCGGATAAGAAACAGAGAAATCATGCTATACTCTTTCAAAAAATGAGGTAGGTATATGATGGCCAAAATCAAAGTCGGTATAGTTGGTTTAGGGCTTATGGGTGGTTCTTTAAGTCTCGCACTTAAAAAACATTCTAAAGATTATTCCTTTGTTGGCTTGGATCATAACGAACTTCATTGTTCTGATGCACTTAAACTGGGTCTTGTAGATGAGATCTGTACCTCCCTTGAGGCACTTAAAAGCTGTGATATCATCTTCTTAAGCATACCTGTCGATGGTATTATCTCTGTTATAAATCAGTTAGGCTCGCTCAATGACACATGTACCGTCATCGACTTGGGAAGTACTAAAGAAAAGATATCTCTTTCTATCCCTTCTGATATAAGAGATAATTTTGTGGCTGCCCACCCTATGACAGGTACCGAAAAGTTTGGTCCTACTGCTGCACTTGATGACCTCTATACTGGCAAAGTTGTTGTACTTTGTGACCTTGAGAAAAGTGGAGAGCATCAACAAAATGTTGCTAAAAAACTTTTTACTGACATCGGTATGAACATCGTCTGCATGGGTTCTAAAGAGCATGATAAACATGCTGCTTTCATCTCTCATATGCCACATGCAGTAAGTTATGCATTGGCAAATTCCGTCATGGCGCAAGAAGCTTCGAAAAGTATTATTGCTCTTGCAGGCGGTGGTTTTAAAGACATGAGCCGTATCGCAAAATCATCACCTAATATGTGGGAAGATATCTTTAGACAGAACAAGACCAATGTACTTGAAGCGATCAATTCATTTCAATCAGAACTTAAAAAGTGTCAAAAAATGGTAGAAAATGAAGAGTGGGAAACACTGAATGATTGGATGAGAGAGGCCAATACCTTACATGATATTTTAGACTAAACTACAATTTGCAGTCCAAAATATCACTCTCTCATCAGCCTCTTTTTAATCTGTTTTGCAGTGAAGTCTTATCTATAACGCTCTACCATCTCTTTGAGTACTTTTCTATCTATATCTACAGTTTTATCACCATTTTTACGGGCATACAGTTTACGTACCATCTCTTCTATTTGCGCATCTTCACTCATATGACCATAGAGTATTTTCAACGCTTCTGACTCTTTATAAGGACTTGATTTTCGACTTGTTAAACTAGGCAGCCATCTTAAAACAAACATAAATAGCATACCTAAAGCAAAGGCTACTGCCAACATCCACCATGTTATACCTTTGACTTCAATTCGTTTTTCCTTATCCTCTTCCTGGCTAGGTAAAGATTGTGCTATCTTTGTTTGAACCATACCATTTGTAGTAGGTGTGACAGATGGTAAAGAAGAGGTAGATGATTTTTTGATAGTAATATCATATGCGTTGACATTCAATTCTTTTAATTGATTATTCTCAGGAGTTAACATAGAAAAACTTCGTGCAGGGATACTAAAATCTTCTTCTGAGATAAAGGCAAAACTTTTACTATAGCTGCTGTAAAGTTCACCATCTACAACCTTAGTTTCAATCTTCGCTTCATCACTATAAACTGTTACCCTATCTATCTCATATTTAGGGAATTCAAAACTTTCCAGATTCCCTTTTCCTTCTATCTTGACTGTAAGATTTACTGGCTTATTGGCTTTGACTTCTTGTGCATCGATCGTTGTATCCACCGTAAAGTCACCCACTAGGTCACTCTCTTTTGCCTGGGGTAACACTTCTATCTCTATATTATTAGACGCTATTTGCTTCCATTTTGTTCCAAAGGTCATTCCAAATATATCTCTTCTGCTTCGATCAGCCACTCCTACTTTCGCATGTGCAGGAGTTGCAGTAAAATTGCCCTCTTGTTGAGCTGTAAGGATGTATCTTACTTCCTGAACTTGAT
>JAPHUJ010000350.1 GCA_026193735.1 Sulfurovum sp. | reverse complement strand
TTCCTTCATCACCTCAATGTTCGCTCTACCAAAGATGAAAAAGTATCCATTTTCCGTTATATTGATCAATGATGATTTTGGAAATCAGTTTAATCGCCAAGAAGGGAAAGTGACCATTTACACCCTTAAAAACAACAAGATCCAATCGATTGATTTCCTTACACCTGAAGAATTTCTACTTTACTTTACCCGCTGATGAAAACATATAATCGCGGACAATTTGGAGGTGCACTCGATAGTTCCAAGAATGTCAATCTTTTGCATATCTTGCGCTGGAAAATTTTACAAAATCCAAAATTTTATTTCTTTGCACCAAAGAAAAAGATACTTCCCTTAGCGGTAGTAAATGATACTCAAGGGCTTAATCAAAAAGAGGATTTTATCTGTTGGCTTTCTCATGCATCTTTCCTCATCCAGTTGGGAGGAAAACGTATCCTCATCGATCCTGTCTTTGGCCATATACCTTTTTACAGACGACAGATCAAAGCGCCTTATAGCCTAAATGACCTAGGTGATATTGACTATCTGCTTATCTCTCATACACATTACGATCATTTCGACAAAACATCTATACGCGCTGTTGAAGCAATGCAACCCACAGCTATTGTACCTCTAAAAATGCCAAAACTGATCCATAAGATAGCCCCTGCTATCTCATCCAAAGAACTTGACTGGTATGAGAGTTATCATGATGAAGATCTTACCATTACTCTCGTCCCTGCAAAACACTGGGGTCGTCGTAGTTTCTTTGACAAAAATCGTGTTTTATGGGGTGGATATATTATCACTTATAAAGATCAAAGTATCTACTTTGCCGGTGACAGTGCTTCCGGGTCTCATTTTGAGGAGATAGGTGAACGCTACAAGATTGATATTGCACTGCTACCTATTGGAGCCTATAAACCAGAATTTATCATGAAAGAGAACCACCTAAATCCACAAGAAGCTTTCGATGCTTTCACCCAAGTTCAGGCAAAACGAATGATTCCCATGCACTATGGTACTTTTGACCTCACAGATGAACCCTTGGATGAGCCTCTGCAATGGATGCATGAAATTGCCAAAAAGCACCCTGACAAAATCTCTTTTTTAAATGTGGGAGAGGTGTGGGAACTATAAACTTATGGAAAATGAGTTACAATCTTAATATACACTAACAAAAAACAAAACAGGAATAAATCAATGGCATTCACCCCCAAAACACCTTTCCTTACCACAGATGGTATCATCGAAGTTTATGAAAATGACAGCTTCAATGGTATTGTACTTATAGAGCGTAAAAATGAACCAAGAGGATTGGCACTGCCGGGTGGTTTTGTAGATGTGGGTGAGTGTGTGGAAGATGCTTTGATACGTGAGATGAAAGAGGAGACGAACTTGGATGTACAGATAGACAAACTGTTGGGTGTCTACTCTGATCCTGGGCGTGACTCTCGCTTTCATACTGCAAGTGTGGTTTATGTGGCTAAAGCCACAGGGGAACCAAAAGGCGGTGATGATGCAAAAGAGGCAAAACTCTATGCTTTAAATGAGATACCTATGGACAAACTTGTCTTTGACCATGCAAAGATAGTAGAAGATTATCTGCTTTCACGTGAAGACTAAAAGGCATCTTTTGCAAAGCAGTTATGATCTTCTCTATGCACTCAAACAGATGGGTTACCTTCAAACAATCAGAGATCCTCTCTGGTGGCCAAACAGTGGGACATTTGAAGTGCTTGTCGGTGCCATTTTAACACAGCAGACCAAGTGGGAGAGGGTAGAGGAGTCATTGTTAAATCTTCGAAAGAATGAACTTCTTTCACTTGATGCACTCAGTAGTACAAATGTAGAACAGATTGCTATACTTATCAAACCAAGTGGATTTTACAATACGAAAGCACAAAGAATTCAACTTCTTTGTCAAAATATTCTCAATGTATTTGGATCGTTTGAAGCATTTCAAGACAAAGTTACCAGAACGTGGCTACTTGATCAAAAAGGGATAGGTATGGAGAGTGCAGACTCAATACTCTGTTATGGTTGTGGTCATGAGATTATGGTAGTCGACAATTATACTCAAAGGCTTCTTAGGGCTCTTGACTATACCTTTGAAGACTATATGCAGATACAAGAATGGATGCAAGGGGGAGTCGAAGCAAACTTTGATAAAATAACCCAAATGTACGATACCCAAATAACACTGCATACTATCTATGCACACTTTCATGGAATAATCGTTGAGTTTTACAAAGAGCATATGCGTGGCAAAAATTTTGATATTCAAATACTAAAAAAGTATATGGAAAAAGGAGTATGATATGACCAATATCGTTATCACAGGCTGTTCCTCTG
>JAPHUJ010000213.1 GCA_026193735.1 Sulfurovum sp. | reverse complement strand
GGTATTTTACAGCTTAAAGCAACGATAGACACAGTTAAAAAAACAAATCAATCAGGTATGAAAATGCAACAGCATTATGTGAGTATGGTACAACGTAGTGAGACCTTGCCTAATGATGCAGATCCAAGCAGTTTAAAAAGTGAGTATAAAAATCGTGTACTTGTTTTAACTCTACAGAAAAAAAAGAGCCTTAAACACCCTGTAGTCAAAGAGAAGAAAAGACAGGCAATATTACCAGCACAGGAAATACCAAAAGAGCAAGAGAAGAAGGAAACCAATACAACAAGAATAAGAGTGCCGCACACCAGTTCACATGTATAAGAGAGTATTAGAACAACCCCAAGCCTAAAGCACGTATCTCTTCATATTTGTGAAATTGAAATGTCTTGTGTGCTTTTGTCTCTGGTTCTATGAGGTAGATCTCATTGTGTAAATGAGACAGGTTTGTTTTCGTTTGGTTATAGATGAGCAGTCTCATAGATTTTTCAAACATTTCTAAAACATTGGCAGTTTTGAAAAAGTTGTTAGGCATAGTCGCTTCAAATGCATTTTTTCCTTGAACATCTACAGCAAGTATAGTATCGAATGTGGCTTCATTGACACCAAGATTTTCACAAAGAAAGCCGTCACCATAGGTTTCTCCATTGATGACATGTTCTTTAAACACACCGGGTATTGCCATAGTACACAGCACTGCATCTTTGATGTAGACATCATCAGATGAGTCAAATACTTTTTTATCACCGTTAAGTAGGTTCGTGGCAATGAGTTTGAGTGGTATGGCAGTATCTTTCATCTTTTTATCTTGAAAGATACCGTCAAATATTTTAGCTACTTTTTCATTGTCTACGACAGCATTCCCGGAAAAAGAGAACTTGATCCAGTTAAAGATGCTGGCAAAACTCTTGATGTGTTCATATATATTTGGTTCTGTCATTCCTATAGCAAAACAGGCACCAATGATGCCTCCCATACTGGTGCCGATTATCTCGTCAGGCACTAATTGTGCTTTCTCCAGATCATGCAAGACACCTAAATGTGCGATGCCCAAGGCACCACCTCCTGAGAGAACAAGTGTAAAATTTTTAGTTTGTATATTTTTTATCATGAAAGTATTATATACTATATTTGTATTTTTTTTAGGTTATTATTAAGGCCGTTAGTTTATTCCTTTATAACAGATTTAATTAGCTTCCACCACCCGTATCTGCTGCTAATTCATCGTGAGGATGATAACCTATATCCTCTTTAGCACACACTTTTTTGGCTTCCTTTAATGCGTCTATCACTTCATCAATTATGTTGAAGGGGATATGAACTATCCAGTCTGGACTTTTATTTTCTTCACCGTGGAGTGAGACTCCAATACTTGTTACTGCTTTACTGAATTCACCATAAGGTTCATAAATATTGGACACAGTAATTGTTCCACGATTTACTTGTGAAACTTTATGGCCATGAGAAAATTTGATTGTTTTAATAAGTGTTGTTGTTTTAGACATCATATACTCCTTTACAAATTAGTTACATTGGAATGATATAATATATCTCACTCCTCACTATCGTTCAGAACAGGAAATAACACTTTTATTTTACAGAATGTGCGTGTAATGCATGTGCAGTAAAAAATGATGAGCTAAACGATTGAATCTCTAAACTCTCTTGCATGTTTTCTGTTTCTTCCAAAGGTTTCGTTTTAGAGTTTCTCGTTATGCTATAATCAACCCATTAAAGTATTTAAATAGAGGAGTTTTCCATCGACGTTACGCCTTTACAGTTTATCGGTACCTATTTTTTACTCGTACTTGCCGGAATACTTGTTTTTTCTGCATTGGGTCATATACTTTATCAAAAACGATCTCCAACCAGTATGATCTCCTGGATGTTATCTATTTTCTTTTTACCCTATATTGTGGTACCACTCTATTTTCTTATCGGTATACGTAAGCGTGAACCAAAGCATAAAAAAGAGTATGTTAAATTTTATCCAGTGAGTGAACATGATCCTTATGTATTGGATGATCCTCATCATGCTCTTCAAAATATTCTGAAAAAAAATGGTATACCTCCTGCAACAAAAGGAAATGCTTTTGAACTGATCACCAATAATACAGTAGCCTACCATCGAATGCTCCAAGAAATTGATAATGCAAAGTACAGTATCGATATCTGTACGTATGTTTTTCAGTTTGATAAAACGACTAAAGAGCTCATAGATGCATTAACGAAGAAATCTAAAGAAGGGGTTAAAATACGACTGCTTATGGATCTGGTAGGTTCTTTGGGTGCCAGTTTTAATCAAAAAGGTTTTAAAGCATTAAAAGAGGCAGGGGGAGAAGTTGCATTTTTTACCCCAATACTGAAAAGACCGCTCCAAAATTATATTAATCTCAGAAATCATCGGAAGATCTACCTCTTTGATCAAACAACTTTGCTAAGTGGTGGCATGAATCTTAGTAATGAATATATGGGAGAAGCAGATGGAAGTAAACGTTGGGAAGATCTTCTTTACTGTTTGAAAGGACCCTCTGTCCATCATTTTTATCATATTTTTCAAAATGACTGGGTCTATGCTACAAAAGAAGAAGATACAGTTGATCTAAAGAGAGCAGAAGCATATGATGGAGGGAGTATTGTCCAAGTGGTTCCCTCTGGACCAGATATACTTAGCGATGCACTTTACGAAGCACTTTTAAATGCCATTTATAATGCTAAAGAGCGTATCTGGATCGTGACTCCTTATTTTGTGCCAGATGAAAATATGATACAGGCATTGGTGATCGCACATCATAAAGGAGTTGATGTGAAGTTGATCACTCCTAAAGATTCTGACCATTTACTGGCAGATCTGGCAAGAAGCCCTTATATGCGTGAACTTGATGAAATAGGTGCCGATGTGGTTTTATATGAAGGGGAAATGCTCCATGCAAAAGCCATACTCTTTGATGATGTTGGAGGTATGGTCGGATCGGTGAATCTGGACAACCGCAGTCTTTTTCTTAACTATGAAGTGGTTACTTTTGTCTATTCTCCTCAATTTATAGAGAGTATTGAGGGGTGGATGAAAGTATTGATGCACCATTCAAGCCGAGGAATGAAAAAACCCTCCAAAATGCGTGAAGCAGTTGAAAATATCATGAAAGTGTTCGCACCACTGCTCTGAAGCTTGTATCTTATATT
This sequence comes from Sulfurovum sp., assembly GCA_026193735.1. GTDB lineage: Bacteria > Campylobacterota > Campylobacteria > Campylobacterales > Sulfurovaceae > Sulfurovum. Next base: position 6,598 of record JAPHUJ010000213.1, on the reverse strand, counting down.
CTTCTATGGGACTTTTATTTCTTGCGTCCCGTTGACTTTTTCTTTACTGGAGTTGACTTACTTTGTCCTCGTTTTTGCATTTTTTGTTTATGGTAGTCAAAACCACCTTTTCTCTCGATAAGTGACTTTTTCTTTGGCTGCTTTTGTCTAGGTTGTGTGTCGGTCAGCTCAAAGCCAGGATAGATATCTCTTTTTATATTGAGTTTTAAGTGCTTTTCCATTTTTGTAAAGAACTCATAGTCACGTATGGTTAATATAGAGATGACCGAACCTTTATGATTTGCACGACCTGTTCTTCCTACTCTGTGTGTAAAGTCATCTGTACCCTCTGGCATATCGTAATTGATGACCATAGCGAGTTCTTTAATGTCTATACCACGTGCGGCAATGTCTGTAGCTACTAAAACTTGTGTTTTCCCACTTTTTAAAAGTGCCAAGGATCTTGCTCTATCCCCTCTATTAATGTCACCATGTATGATAGAAGTACGTATATTATGACTTTTTAGGTACTCATATATTTTGTTTGCAGACTCTTTTGTGCTCGCAAATAAAAGCACTTGCTCCATGTTCATGTCTTCTATGAGTTTAGCTACTAATTCATCTTTTCTCTTTTTGTCTACTTTGTATGCACGATGTGCGATAAAATCAACAACATCTCGTCTATGACTCACTTCAACGATGGCTGCATCATGCATAAACTCTTTTCCAAGCTTTTTGATGTTTTGTGAAATGGTTGCGGAGAACATCATGGTTTGTCTTGGTTGTCCACAGTGTTTGAGTATGGCTTTAATCTCACCTAAGAAGCCAAGTTCCAACATTGTATCTGCTTCATCCAGTATGACAGTATTGATATGTTCAAGGTTTATCTTCTTGTCATCTATAAAATTTTGTAAACGTCCTGGAGTCGCAACAACGATGTCTGCACCTTGTGAAAGTCTTGTAAGTTGAGTACTTTTAGGTATGCCCCCTTGTATCTTCACATTTTTAATGTCCAGGTATTTGGAAAGTTCGTTGATCGTTCGAGAAACCTGATCTACAAGCTCGATGGTAGGCACAATGATAAGTGCTCTTAACACTTTTTCATCTTTTTTAACGACTTTTTGCAGTTTATTTAGTAGAGGTAATATATATGCAGCAGTTTTTCCTGTGCCAGACTTTGATGCTCCTAGTATATCTATACCTTTCATGGCAAGAGGTATGACTTTATTTTGTATAGCAGTGGTCTGTTCGTATTTTGCATGCACAATGGCTTTTAAAATATCGGGATGTAAATTTAATTTTTCAAATGCTTTGATAGTAGTTCCTTTGATGCAAATGCTTTTTGGGCAAAGCCCAAAAAACTACGCTAACGCTGAGTTACCTTTATCGGGTAACTCATATGACTAGTCGTATTATATTTGTGCCATTATATCGTATTACTTCGATTAGTTCAAAAGTGTATAAAAATCTCTAGGAGCGTCTACTTCAAAGTGCATAGACTTTTTGCTTACAGGATGGATGATACTTAGTTTCTTTGCGTGAAGTCCCATTTTCTCGCCTTTTGTTCCATAACGCTCATCACCGATGATGTTATGTCCCAGCCAAGCTAAATGTGCCCGTATCTGATGCTGTCTTCCTGTTTCTATGGTGACTTCCAGTAAAGATCTTTCTGCTACGGTCTGTTTGACCACATAGTGCGTAATAGCACTTTTAGCCTCAGGATGTTTTCCTACATGCATACGGTATTCTCTCTCATCCAGTCTCAGAGGCTGGTTGATGGTTCCTTTTTTTTCTTGTGGAGAACCTTCGACGATAGCTAAATACATTTTTTCAGATATACCCCAATTGTCCATCACTGCTTCTCTCATCTCTTTGGATGTGGCAAAAAGTAAAATACCGGAGGTATCTCTATCCAGTCTATGTACAGGCCAAAGTTTCACTTGGTTTTTCCCGCGTGAGAGTTGATTTCTGAGTATGGCTAGGGCATGCTGTTTGCTTTCTGTTGTGTTTCCGACAGATAAAAGACCTGCAGGTTTATTGATAGCTATAATATCTTTATCCTGATAGAGTATCTCTAATTTTTGTAATGTCTGTGTTTGTGTCGAAGCTCTTTTGACTACGCCTACTTCTACTACATCACCCGCATGTAAAAGAAAATCATATTTTGTATTTATTTCACCATTCACAGCAACACTAGAGCCTTGTAAACGTTGTTTTATAGTCTTTTTGGACCAACCGGTAAGATGTGTAAAAAGAAACTCTAAGAGTTTGCCTTTTTCTTTCACTGTGAATGTATCCGCCATGGGTTAGTACCTTTATATTTTTTGAATATCTTTAGATAATTCTATTGTTTTTTCTGTTTTGCTTTCAGATATGATTCTTCATATCTTATAACCCATTGATTATAAGCTTTTTGTTTTCTTTGTGCTTCTGCAAAATATCTATCTGCACATGCATTTGCAGCAGATGATACAGTTAAACCTTTGAACCCGCAAAAAGCATTTTTCATCCCCATATATAGTAGGGTATCCTCATTACTAATATGGTTACAGGAATCTACAGCTTCAATAATAAATTGGGCGTTACATTCTTTGGAAGAAGTTCCTTCTGTAAAGTAACATCTGTCATGGTTATTACATGCTTCTCTAAGCCAAGGCTCATCATCGGAAAAATCATTAGCCAAGTCATATACATCCTGAAGTCCTTCTGCACTACATCCGTCTGGTCTAGAAGCAAAAGGATACAAAGCAGTGGGAAAGTTATCATTTATGGGTAAAACAATACCATTTTTAGTCACTCCTCTTGCATTTTCATCATTTGCTTTTAAATTGAGTAAAGGTTCTTTTGGGTCTTTACTTATGTCATGAGTAAAGGTATCGGGATCACAGGCATCATCTTCCCATAGTTCTTCAGTTATGCGTGCAACATCCTGAAAATGATAGTACGCTGTTGTTAACATCATGCTATACGCATCATTACTCAATTTTTTAGGAATCTCTTTTGCCGGATAACCAAATCCTTTGTCATTTCTATTATTTATGATGTCTTCTGTTGCCAACATCATTTCATCAGGTATGACAATATCAACAGAATATGTAACCATATCTTCGATCAAGGTTCCATCATAGTCTGAAAAGAGTTTTTTAAATTTCTTATAGAAACTTTTGGAGGATTTCCTTTTTTTTGGTATATGTTTTACAAATCCATCAGATTCTTTAATAGATATATTTAAATCTAGACTGGCTGATATATTATTGTCATAAGCATATAAATAAGAAAAAAATGTTAAAAAAAAGATAATAGTTAGAGTGGGTCGTTTCATTCATATTCCTTTATATTTATAGTTTAATTTTTCGCTTGTACTATTTTTCTGAGCTGATCAGAAAGCTAGACCCTTTTTTCCATCTTGTAATCATCCATTACAAAACTATTGCCAATATCCTGAACGGCAGTACCACAAATATGAAAGCCGACTTTTTCATACATTTTAATGCTATCATTGTTATGGATGTTGACCGTGAGTGAAATTTTATTTAGACCTTTGTCTTTGGACAGATCTTCAAGAAATGCTACCATTTCCCTTCCATATCCTTTGCCACGATTGGCTAAAGTAACATAAAATTTACTTAAAAACAATTCTTTTCCTTGAATATTTACACCCATATAGCCTATAGGCTCATTGTTATGTTCACTTAAAAAGTATAAAGATCCATTGTCTATCTGTTCCGCTATAGCTTTACTGGACTGAAATTTTGCCAGCATATAGTCAACTTGAGCCTTACCGATGATAGGAGTATAATGTTCATGCCATATCTCATACGCAAGATCTCTAATGGCTTCTGTTTGACTTTTAGCTGTTACTGTTTTTATATGCATTTTATTCCACTATGAATCTTTTTATTATACACTATTTCCTTTTTAAATATATTCAACCCGATTACGACCATTTTCTTTTGCTTTGTATAAAGCACTATCAGCAGATTTCATGAGTAGTTCAGATGATATTTCTTTTGAACTGCTTCCTACTCCGATACTAACAGTTAATTGGATAGTATCATTTTCAAATATCTTAAATTCTTTTTGTGCAACAGTCACCCTGATCCTTTCGGCCAATTCAATCGCTCTTGTAAGATCTGTTTCAGGAAGAATGACTGTAAACTCTTCTCCTCCGTATCGTGCAGCATAATCACTGTTTCGAATAGAACTTGAAATGATATTCGCGATATCTTTAAGCACTTCATCTCCAGCTTGATGACCATATGTGTCATTGACTTTTTTGAAGAAGTCGATATCAAGTATCAAAAGAGAAATGCTCCTTTTGTATCGTTGTGCGCGAGTAAGCTCATCTTTCAGTGTCTCATCAAATTTCCCACGATTATATAGTCCTGTAAGTGCATCACGAAGAGCTAACATTTCTAACTTTTTTTCCAGTTCTTTTTGTGTAGTAATGTCTTGAAAGACAACAACAACACCACCCTCTTTTGAATGCATAGGGGCAGCGGTTGAGGAAACAGGGAAGAATGTACCATCTTTTCGTTTGAACTGCGCATTAGTTGAGTACACAGTTGCCCCGTACTTTAAGACACTTTTTAGCAAGCCTTCTGCCGGATCATTATGACTATGGACATGAATCTTAGAGTCAAGATCTTCTTTATTTTCTTTTAATTCTTGAAAATTCCATCCTAGCATACGTTCACCTTCAGGATTGATAAAAGTTAAAAATCCTGCCTTATTTACAACGAATACACCTTCTCCCATACTTGTGGTAATATCTTTTAAACGTTGTTCAGAATCTTGAAGTTTATTAAGTGACTCTGTTGCTAGCTGAAGCATAGCCTGCTTTTCAAATTGATTGTTTCTAAATGTAATAGCTGAAGAGCCCAAGATTATCATAAAAGCAACAATCATTGCGGCCATTAGTAGATGGAAAATATCATTTTGGTAAAGATAGAAAATAGCTATAGATGAGAGCATTGGTACCATAAAGGCTGGATAATTCCAGCGTATGAAGCTGTTCGTTGCGATGCCTCCAGCTGCTATACCTCCTATAATAAAGGCTATAAATCCATGATATATCACAGGAGCATAGATTTCTATGAGAAGAGCTCCTATCCCCCATACAATACCTGAAAACAGAGATGCAGCAATAAAATAAATTTGCCATCGTTGTAGAGTCTCAGCTCTGACTTTTTTATAATTTAATAGAATGGCAATTCTTGGAAAAATAGAAATAATGAGTAATGTTATCCAGGCTGTAAGCATAATTTTCGGCAGACCATCCCACATTATCAATGCTGTTATGAGACCTATGATTAAATTACCGAAAATGACTAGATGCACTTTACGACCTGCTTCGAGGAGTTGCTCAAATTCCAGGTTATTAATCTCACTTTCTGAATAGTCAATATATTGTTTAGGATGAGCATGTTTAGTTTTTTTTGAGAAGAAAGACATATTTTAACCTTCCATGTTTAATTAGTATTTTTTATATTTAATATTTTTTTGCACATATATTTCTCTATCAAAATGCCAAATATAAACTTATTCTATCATATTCTCTCACTTAAAACTTTCCTTATTTGACAGGAAATGTATTTTAATGTGGTGGTTTATAGAGGGACGATGGCATAAATAATATTAATTATTTTCTAGTATTATTCAAACCTAAACTTTCAATTCTTTTCTTTTTGTACAAACATACTAACGGTGAAAAGAAGTTTATCGTCGTCTGCGTCCTCTATATCCACCATGACTGGAAGTAGACCCAGTACCTCTTTTATTTTGACCATGACACTGATCACAAATAGAAAATCTGTAAGAAAAGTCCAATACTTTTCCGCATCTTCTACACGTTTTAGTGAAATGTCCTTGTCTCAGGGAGTTTTCTATGAAGTTGTTTAGTCTTACTCTGGTGGCAATGGCTTGTTTTGTGTCTTCAAAAATATCTGGGAACTTGAAGGAAAGCCATAGATAGAGGGAGATCTCTCTTACTCTGTCTTCAGCATTGAGAAGCATGTCGTTTGTTTGAGCAAAAGCAGGGAGATCTCGTGGCGGAATATAAAGTACTTTTCCTCCTGCTTCTATTTGACGGATGTAACGGTGGAATACGGACTCTATGTACGGCGAAGAAATGCTCGCTGGTGCACAAGAAAGGAAAAAACGTGTTTTCAGATCCAAGGTGTATTCACTGACGATAGCGGCTATCTCAAGCATAGAATCAATATTCGCTGCTACAAAAGGACCTTCAAACTCCATGTTCTCTGCGAAAAATTCTAAGATATTCAAGATGTTATCTGTTTCGAGTATCTCACCTATGAGCATGACATGTTCTAAACTTGCCATAACAGAGACAGGCAGTTCGAGGTCTGGCAGTGGCGTATGAAAGGCAGAAGTGATGGTGGCTAGGGCATTTTCATCCAAGGCACCTACGTACCCTTTTTCTTCAAAGCCATAACGCCCGGCACGTCCGGAGATCTGTAGTACTTCAGTAGGGAGAAGTTCACGTCTGCGTAAGCCGTCAAACTTATTGTCTTTTGAAAAGAGCAGGGTCTTGATGGGAAGGTTGAGTCCCATAGCTATGGCATCTGTCGAGACAAGTATCTGGCTTTCACCTTCTCTG
>JAPHUJ010000264.1 GCA_026193735.1 Sulfurovum sp. | reverse complement strand
CTTATTCGAACGGACGTTACCACATGTTTTTTGACTTTCGTCTTCCGGACTACCGACACCAAGGTGTTTAGCACGGTTTTTTGCTGCTTTTTCAGGGTACGCTTTTAGTACCTCATCGATAGCCGCTTTCTGTTTTGCTTCTAATGTCTCTGGACCCATAATAGTCTCCTTTATAATTAATTTTCTCAATTTCTGAGTACTGTATTAAATTCCCTCAAGGGGCAAGTTTGTTTCGAGGATCATCGCTTTAAACGGCTCTGTACCTAGTTTGTGTCCCTTGGGACTGCGGAATTTCATAAAGCACTAATGCTTCTATGATGAACTAGACCAGTAGTCTTAGTTCATTAGTATCTGTATGTTAGAGCTTATGCAGCTTCAACTGTAAAATGAGCCATTGAGTCAAAATTTTTACAAAGAGCCATAGTCTCATCATCACTGTCTAATCTTTTAGAAAGCTCAGCAATTTGATAACGGTTAGTATAGATCATATACTTAGACTCTGCAGTCTTAATATAATGCGCTAATGCTTTGAACATAAATGTATCTTTGTTCGTATAAGAAAGCTCTTTTGCGACGCCATGTTCTTCCATCGTCATTTTAATTTCATTGATACCGCTTGTATCTATTTCTGCTGCATCTAATTTTTCAAGAACCAATTCATCTGCAATTTTATTACCCAACTCTTTTGGGAAGTGAAATCCTAATATAAACATTTTAATTCTCCTACTTTTTCTTTTTTTTCTTTTCATTATGAGAATGTTTATCCCCGGAAGGGGACACCTCTCAACTCAGTTACGAAGTGCCTGTAACGGCTTACGCTTCTGCTGCTGCTTTACCGATGTTATCTTCATCAGCTTCAAGGTCAAGACCGAATTTCATAATAAGGTCTTCAAGGTCGTCCATCTCAAGTGGAGTTGGAATGATCTTGTAATCATTTGCAATGATCTTACGAGCAAGTTCTTTGTACTCAAGAGCCTGATCACATGTCGGGCTGTACTCAACAACAGTCATACGACGGATCTCAGCACGCTGAACGATGTTGTTACGTGGTACAAAGTGAATCATATGCGTTCCAAGATCTTCAGCCAATGCACAAGCAAGGTCGTATTCAAAGTCAGTCATACGAGCGTTACAGATAAGACCTGCAAGACGTACACCACCAGTGTTCGCATACTTCAAAATACCTTTAGAGATATTGTTAGCAGCGTACATTGCCATCATCTCACCAGACATAACGATGTAGATCTCTTGAGCTTTACCTTCACGGATCGGCATTGCGAATCCACCACAAACAACGTCACCAAGTACGTCGTAAGAAACGAAATCTAGACCTTCTTCTTCGTATGCACCCTCTTCTTCAAGAAAGTTGATCGCTGTAATTACACCACGACCTGCACAACCAACTCCTGGCTCTGGTCCACCAGACTCAGTACAGTTGATCCAACCCCCTGGCATATCAGGAGAGAAAATACCTGCACCCGGTTTACAAGCATCTTCTAATTCAAGATCCTCTACAGTTCCCATTTCAGCTGCAAGCTGAAGAATAGTATTCTGTGCTTTTTCATGTAATATAAGACGAGTAGAATCCGCTTTGGGATCACACCCGACGATCATGATATTCTTATCAAAGTAATGTGCCATTGAGGCCAATGTATTTTGAGATGTAGTTGATTTACCAATCCCACCTTTTCCGTAGAAAGCTATTTGACGAAGTTCAGACATTTTTTCTCCTTCTGTTGTAAGTTTTTAAGTTGTACTTCATCTCAGTTAATGCATGATGCGTTCTCAACATTTTGCCTACAAATCCTCAAACAAGTACACCAAAAATGTACATAGTACGAAAAAGATACAATTTTGTAAGAACAGTATTTGCATCAACTCAGTTTTCTATAAGATAAGGACACATTAAAACCTCTGAATTCAAATAAAAGTGTAAGGTTTGTAAAATAGAATCAAAGAGAAAAGACGAGGTAAGCCTTGAAGCTGGGCTAGCACCAAACCTTGAACAAAGAGAAACTTGTCATTATTGTTATGATGAGTAGAGATACATTACGCAAAGAAACTGACTTTTACCAGGTACATACCCTGTCACGTCCGAGTTCTTTTGCCTGATAGAGTGCTTTATCTGCATTTTCTATGAGTGTAAAGCAATCACAACTTTCCTTTCTAGGGGAAGTCACACCAAAAGAACATGTCACCTTTTTTACTATATCAAACTGATGTGTATTGACTTTATTTTTAAGATGTTCGGCAAATTGTTCAGCCCTGTATTTATTATTGTATTGGAGTATAATGACAAATTCATCTCCTCCCCATCTTACAAGAAGATCCTTCTGCTCTAACTCAGGTATTATAAGTTCCACGATCTCTTTAAGTACACTATCTCCCGTTTGATGGCCATAGGAATCATTTATTTCTTTAAAATGATCTATATCAAAGATGATCAGTGAATAGTGAGTGTCATTTGGATTCTTCTCATTCGCAAATTCAATTAAACCTCTACGGTTTAAAACACCGGTATGCATATCTGTAATTGTTGTATGTTTTAGTTCTACATTTTGTTCTTTCATTACAATTTGTTTTGCATTTATACTATCTATCAAATAGTTGAAAAAACGGGAGATCACACCTATTTCAGTATGTCTTTCTTCTGGAAGTTTTATATTAAGATTACCGGTATGTTTGATTTTCATGATACTGTTAATTGTATCCATAAGTGGTAAGCTTACATTATGTTCAGAGAAATTTAGGCCCAGTACTTCTTGACGTTTTGTAACCCGAAGTAAATGAAGCTTCTTTAGGAGATAAAAAAAGAGGAGAGAAGGAAAAAATGCATAAAGAAATGCACTTGTGATACCTAAGAGCTGTACTCCTATAAAATCTAAACGACCAAGACCTTCACTAAGGTTGGCAAAAAATCCTACAGCCAATGTTCCCCATACCCCCGCAAAGCCATGTATACTGACTACGCTTAGTGGATCATCTATCTTTAAGCGAAGAAGTAGCTGATTAAAAGCGAACATTATGAGAGTAGCTACATAACCCACAAATGCTGATTGGATCGTTGTTAAGTCATTACATCCAGCCGTGATACCAACCAAGCCCGCAAGAATACCGAAACTAAATACTTCTACCCCTATACGTTCTTTGTGAAAAAGGGTAATAATAAATGCGCTCAAACCACCAAATGCCGCAGCAATGCTAGTGTTTAGTAAAATTTTTGTTATTGATATGTCATAATGCAAAAGACTTCCCGCATTAAAACCAAACCAACTGAACCAAAGTATAAAGGTACCAAATACAAGTATATTATGATTGCTCGGTGGGAAATAAGTAGTCTTGCCTTTATGGAATTTTCCCAAACGTGGACCAAGCATTATAGCTCCTGCCAGTCCAACCCATGCACCTATAGAATGTACAACCGTTGAACCTGCAAAATCTACAAAACCTATTGATTTTAGCCAACCATGATCAGACCATGCCCAATGACCAAAAACAGGATAAAGAAAGGTAATAACCATAATAGAAGTAAGAATGTAGCCATGAAATTTCATACGCTCCGCTACGGCACCTGAGACAATAGTTACGGCGGTTGCAGCAAACATAACATGAAAAAAGAAAAAGGCATTTTCTTTAAAATTATTTCCATCTATAGCAAAACTTGTAGTTCCAAATAATCCGCCATAGTCTTCACCATACATAAGACCATACCCAACAAGCCAGAAAAATATCATACCAAATATAGTGTCGATAAGGTTCTTCATCGCCACACTTATGGTATTTTTAGCTCTCACGGTACTTGCTTCGATCATAGAAAATCCAAGTTGCATAAGAAAGACTAAAAATGCACTGATAGTAATCCAGAGAATATCAATTTCATTGAGAGATAGCATACTCTACCCTTTACTATTATATAGATTCATTATATTCAAGTTTGTATATAAATTAATATATTACTTGTTTAAAAAACATACAATTATTATATATGATGACAATCATTAAATATTACTAAGTGTTATAATGGTATATCTTTAAATGTGTTTTATGGAACCCACGTCTAGTGTAGAATTGGAGAGCATTTTCATTATCTACATCTGCTGCGAGTTGAATACGTTTGTATCCATATGCTTGAGCGATAGCTCGCATCTTGTTAAGAAGTCGACTTCCTACACCCATTTTACGATACTCCTCTTTTACGACTAAATCCTCGATTTGACCGATATAGTCACCCTCCGCACTCGATATAAGCCGTTGCATAGTCACCATACCCACAACTTCACCCTCATATTTGGCAACTAAGAGTTCTTTCCCTTTACTATGATAGAGTTTTGTAATACCTGAAAGCTGTTTATCATAATCAATTGTGAAATCTTGTTCTATCGCAAACAAGACAGACAACAATTCAGCCATTTGAGTCAAGTCTTCTTCTTTAGCACGCTCAATGGTTATCCCCCGCTTCATATGTATATCACAAATTTCAGGTTGTAAAATATTTATCACCTTTTTTGCCGATTCACTAAGAGGATTTCCATCAATATAGAGGGTCTTGAGTTGTGTTAAGTTTGCCATACTATCAGGAAGATCCACTATAGTATTATTATCAATATCAAGCTCATTAAGCTGTTCATATATGCCAATATCTTCAGGAATGCTGGATATGTCATTGGAAGCATAACACAGTGTTTTAAGTTCAGTGGACACTAACGGTAAAAATGACTTTAATCCACACCCATCACAAGAAAAAGATTCTAAATATGGTGCAAAATCATCTGAAGTATTCAGTTTATCCAGTGGGTTAAAATCCAGAGTGATCGTCTCAAGATCCTCTAGACCTTTTAGATCCAATGCTGTAATTTCATTAGACGAAAGATCTATGATCTCAAGTGGAAGAGAAAAAAGTGCAGCATCAATACTCTCTATTTGATTGTCAGAAATTTTAAGTTCTGCCAATGTCTCCATAGCTTTTGCAGTATGAGGAATGGATGTAAGTAGATTACCGGAAAGGTCAAGGCGTTCTATACTGTGGAGTTTTGAGAACAATTCGTTCACATCGTTGAGATAATTATAAGAAAGATTAAGTACACGAAGTTCATTCTCTTTATTGATACAACCATCCATCGAAGTGATGACATTCACACTCAGATCCAAAACACGAAGATCCTTACATTGAGTCAGTATACTAACATCCTCTATTTGATTTCCACTTATATTGAGAGCACGTAAATGTAAAGAAGTCAATACCTCAGGCAATAATGTAAAATGGTTCCGTCGTATATTAAGATTACTCAATGTTGTCAATTTCTTCATGGAGTCAGGTAGCATACTTAAGAGATTGTTAGAAAGATTCAATGCGACAAGTTCAGTAAGTAAACTGAATGACTCATGTAATTTTTGTAAAGAACGTCCACTCAGATCCAAACGTTTGATCATGTTTGGCGAATCAATAGATGTATCAATCGCTTTATGTTCCAACAACCACTCTCTAAGTTTTGTCCATGCCAGATCACTCATCTTATGCCCCCTCTGCAAGTCGTCTCATACGTTCTAATCGTTTTTCTACAAGCAATGCGATCTCATCATAATCATACTTACCAAATTGTTGCATATCAAAAAGTTTCATCAGTGCGGCACGGCAACATGTTTTATTACATTCCGTCACCAGTTTTTTGGCTTTTTTGAATGGAAGTGATGTATTTTGAAAGATATCTATAGCTTGTGCGACATTTTTTTCGCCACACTCACAAATTTCCATCTTTAAAACCTCATCTTTGGTTTTCATTTTATCCACCTCGTGATCAGTATCACTAAACATTTTATATCTTAATTTTTAAAGATATGTTATAGACCATTCTCAGCTTTAAACTTATTTGCTTTTTCTACTGCAGCACTGAGTTTCTCACTCAATTCTGGCATTTTTACATAATCTACCCATAAGGTATCTTCTACAATATCATGAATTTCAGAGGCGATCTCCACTGCCATACGTTTATATTTTGCTAACTCTTTTTTTAATTCTTTTGTATTTTCTGACATCTTTTTTTCCTTATTATTATTTGGGTTACGCTACTTTATGCACTTCAATACATGCAGCTTCCTCTTTTCTTAAAGCAATGAGTGAGCTGTTTGTCATCACTTGAACCGTACTTTTAAACCATCCAAAATGTTGAATAGATATAGACTCATTTCTCAAAAGTCCCAAAGATGACAAACGCTCTTTTAGGGCTCCATTTACATGAATACTGTCAATAATAGCTCTCTCACCGACTTCTAATTGTATTAAACACATCACATCTCCTTAATTAGAGTGAAAATGCGTAAATATTTTCAAAACGAACATCACTACCGCCATAGCTCATATGAACAAAACGCTGTTTGTTTTGAAAATGAAAACGCTCATAAAGGTCAACCACATGCTTTACCCCTAGAGGTACATCAGCAACCACCTTTTTTAATCCTCTAAAATAGAGGACACCTTTCATCATCTTTTCTGCTTCATCTTCATGCCCCGCTCTCACTTGCCATGGTCCAAGATAGACATGACGTGCGTTAATCACTGAGGAATGCTGAAATCCATTAGGAAGTGCGAACTTAAGTGAAGAGTGACGATCCATTTCATCAAAGAGAAAATCAACTCTATTTTCGTTAAATGTTTCACGGTCCACACTTGTTATGATGGCATCAAAATTACTGCTATCAAGCTCTTTTGCATGTGCATTGGTAAAATTGAAAGGAGGAACTTTGCCGACATTGACAAATCGGCCAATATCCATATTCTTTTCAAACCCAAAAGTCTCGAAGAAGGAAACGAGACCAGGATGCGTGTGAAGATAGATTTTGCGGTAATCTCTCTTAAGTGCATCCATCAGTGTTTGTAAAAGACGCCTTCCAATTCCCTGTTTTTGGTACTCTGATCTAACCATGAAATACTTCATCTGTGAACTGTGTTCAAACTCAATTGCCATCACAGCACCAATAAGTTTTCCATTATCATATGCGCCATAACATAAATGTGGCGAATGCATCATCATTAATTTTATATGATACCCATCAACCAACCAACCAACATCATTGGCGATCTCAACCAACTCACTAACGTCAGAAAACTTTAACCATCCTATAAACATGTACATTTCCTATATAAAGTAACGAGTTCATGATCATCCAATACTCTTTTTCTTGAAGTCACGATCTCTCTTATGTCTGGTAACATGTTTTTTAAAGATAGTTTATCTGCATGTATCCCCAGTGCTTTCAGATGGTACATGATCGTAGCACTGCCAGAGTGTTTTCCTATAGGAAATGCTCTGGTAGCACCTACTTCTTTAGCATCAAAAGGCTCATAGGCATTAGAATTTTTCATCATACCGTTAGCATGTACTCCACTCTCGTGGGAAAAAATATGTTCCCCCACAATAGGGGCATTTGATGCGACAGTCAACCCTGCTGCCCGGGTCACTATATTTATAAGAGAACGTATCTCCAGAGCATCCATATGACGCTCCTGTTTGTATAAATGTTTAAGTGCCATGCTTATTTGTTCAAATGAGGCATTACCGGCACGTTCACCCAAACCAACGACAGTTGTATTTACAGAGATAGCACCTGCATCAAGACCACTGAGCGCATTGGCATTTGCCAAGCCAAAGTCGTTATGTGTATGCATCTCTATAGGCAGTAGATCTAAGCTATTCAAATAGCTTATCGTATCAAAAGTGCGTGTAGGTGTCAGTATGCCAACCGTATCACAATAGCGAAATCGGTCAGCACCAAGTTCAGCACCAAGAGTCATGACTTTAGAAAGAAACTCCAAGGAAGCACGAGAAGAATCTTCTGCACCGATGCAGACATAGATCCCCTCTTTTTTAGCAACCCTGACAACTTCTTCAAGTTGTTTTAGCATTTTATCTCTCTTCCCACCAAACTTCACATCGATCAAGATATCTGAAACAGGGATAGATAGATCAACGGCTTTGATACCACATTCAAGTGATGCTTCAAGATCATGCATGGTAGCGCGATTCCACGTCATCATTTGTGCATCCAGCCCCAATGAGAGAAGTGCTTTGATATCATCTTGTTCATGTTTGCCCATAGCGGGGATACCAATCTCAAGTTCATCTGCACCACAGGCTATTAAACCTTGCGCGATAGCGAGCTTCTCTTTTGTATTGAATGAGACATACGGTGCTTGTTCACCATCACGAAGTGTAGTATCATTGATCAATGCCATTGTGCCAACCTTTAGTTTGCTTCTGCTTCTATTTCTTCAGGAAGATTGTAATACTTACGTGTTGCTTTAAGTACAGAAGCTTCTATAGGTTCATAGGCATAACTTTGATCTGCTATGAGTCCTGCTGCTTTAAGATCATTTTGTGGACAATCTCCGATTTTTGCTGTTAAGATCAAATTACAGTCTTTAAGTTTTTCCAAGATCGGATCAATTGGATTCACACCATCTGGTCCTGCACAATATTCATATTCAAGTTTACGGTGGTGTATAAAGCGTATTCCTCTATCTCCTGCTTCATAAATGAGGAACTCTTTGACTGAACCAAAATGTTGGTTTATCATACCCTCACCTGCTGTGGTCACTGCAACTAGAATAGTTTGACCATCTGAACTAAGTTCGGCTTTTTCTTTAACTACACGTTCATTGGCTTTATCAAGGAAAAATCTAAACTCTTCTATCTTTGCCTGGCTGTCTTGACGTGCTGCAATGTCATAGTGATCTTCCAGTGCTTCAAAAGTCATGTTTGTAAAAGTATCTTTAGTAAACTCAGCACCACGGTCTTCTCCAATCAGTCCAACGGCATCTGCACGACATTGACGACAATGTTGCATCAATTTCATATCCATACCACAGGCTTCTTGTACTTCCATTTGTTGTTGATCTGTTGCAGACGGTACACCATCAAGCGCAAATTTTGTTCCAAATTCCGGTTCAGAAAGAATCGGCATAATATTATGTAAAAATACACCGATCTCTTTAAGTTTCTTAGCAACTTCAGGAAGGTGCTTGTCATTCACACCAGGGATCAATACTGAATTGGCTTTGATCAAAATACCATTTTCGACACATTTTTTCATACCTTCAAGCTGACGCTCTAAAAGTATTTTTGATGCTTCTCTTCCATAGATTCTTTTATTATTATAATAGATCCACGGATAGATCTTTGAACCGATCTCACCCGTAGTATCGACACTGTTGATCGTTACTGTAACATGGTCGATATCGTACTTCACCATTTCATCTACAAACTGAGGAAGTTCCAATCCATTTGTAGAAAGACAAAGTTTCAGATCAGGTGCTTTTTCGCGTACCAATTCAAATGTTTTAAATGTCTTCTCAGGATTTGCCAATGCATCTCCAGGTCCGGCGATACCCAACACACTTAAACGTTGGACTTCACCACCAACATACATAACTTTCTTAGCAGATTCTTCCGGTGTTAAACGCTCACTGGTTACACCTGGACGACTCTCATTTGAACAATCGTATTTTCTATTACAATAGTTACATTGAATATTACACGCAGGTGCAACAGCAACATGAATACGTGCATAGTGATGGTGTGCACCTTCTGAATAACAAGGGTGATTATGGATCTTATCTTGAATATCCTGTGGCATAGCCATTTCAGCAGGATTACTTGAACTACAGCTCATTTTAGCTCCTTTTTATTTAGTAGTTTAGGAATTTAAATGATCTCGCATCATGTAGCTACAATCATTTCTAGTCCAATAAATGCAAATTGTGTTCTAGTGTTTTTTAAGACTAAAAGCTCAAGAAGATATACCAACAATGACATTTTTGTAGATTTTTGAAAGAAAACGTTTTTCTTTATGTCATTGCGTCAGTTTTCTAGCTTAATCACCTGGAACGTTATTTGCAAAATACCCTAATATATAGTCCAAATATCGGGAAAGGTAACTGCATTTATGTTTAAAATTGCAATTCCATTAGACAATACTTTGAGTTTCTATCATCGTAATCCATTTACCTCACCAATGTTTGCTATATATACTATAGAGAATGAGAATAAACGTGTTACATTTGCCTTGCTTAAAGTTATTGACAACCCATGGGATAGCACCAATAAGGGAGAATATAAAAAGTGTCAGATCCAATGTGCTTGTGATGAAGAATCATCTTCAGATATACAACATATTACAGAACATTATGCAATACTCCATGCCGTAGGTGCTTGTGACTATCTTTTGGCTGACTACTATTGTGACAATATCTCACAAGTATTCAAAAATGCTGGCATAAAAACATATAAGGTCCCGCCATTTATACATAAAGTTGATATGGCTATTAAAAATTTTCTATTAGGAGCTTCACTTGCAAGTACATATAAACACATCCACCATGCGTCTTGAAGACATACCTCTTGATATAGGCTATGCTTCAGAGGAAGTCGGCCTTACAAGAGAAAATGGGAAAGCTACTTCTGTCGCTGGCCAAAATGGTGAGACACAGCTTATTATCTCTACACCTTTTATTGATGATCCTTTACTCTTAGAATTAAAAGAGATTGTGGACATGATCCCTAAAGAGAGTGAATATGCAGTAAAAGTGACATTAATTGTTGCAAATGCTGGACATAAAGACCCCAATATAGATGGTTTAGATTTTCTCATAGATTCACAAGGGGAATTTGGTGACTGGTACGGTCTAAGACTCGTGGGTAAGCCACTCGATGGTGAATTGACAAAAGCACTTATGCTTATTTCAAAAGATGGTGCCATTTTTCATGATGACTATCCAGAAAACCTACAGGATTCATTTAACCATGAAACACTCTATAGAAAAATTGTAGCTGCACAAATATGCTATACAGGAAAAGGATGCCACTAATGACAACGATACCAACAAATACTACGATAGAAACAATTAAAAAAGAGCTGCGAAATCAAACGACTATTCCTTATTTTGGGCTGGGGATATTTGAAGGTATAAGCACCAAAGAAGGTGAACAGATGCCATATGACTCAGATTCAATGATCTTGATGATGAATAATGGTCGTCCAATGAGCGAACGACTTATGTTTGAATATTCACGTGCCGCAATGCACCTTGAAGAGCGCCGTGGGGTAGAATACCTTACCCAACTTATGAATCATATCTACACTAAAGATTATGAAGCAACACCCCTGCATAAAGCTATTTTAGACATGATGCCACGTTATATTATTGACACAAACCGTGATCCTAAACTCCAAGAACTTCTTGCCTTTGAACCTCACTGTTTGATTCTCGGAAAATCACGGATCACGATGGAAAAAGATCGTTTTGAACTGTATGAATATGATGTTGAAAATAAAAAATATTTTGAAGTAGAAGAAGCAGCACTTGATGATGCCAAAAAGATACTTTTTAAGCCAATGGGTTCCACGCTTCCCGAGCCTACTTTTGTTATCTCTGATGCTGACTATGTTGACTGGCTTACGGAAGCAATGGGCGGATTTGCTATGCCGCCTGTGATCAAGAGCTACCGTAAAGCCAAAAAATACCTCTTTCTAGGGACATCATTTGACCGAGATACTGACAGAATGGTAGCCAATGAACTTACGATGTATCTTGAAGGTGGCTATGTCATCACAGACAAAGAGTTAAGTAAAAAAGAGAAAAAATTCATCGATAAACATAATCTAGAAGTGCTTGAAATGTCCTTAGAGGACTTTACAAAAGCATTCATTTAATTTAAATGTGAAAAATTCAAAATTCTATTAAAGGAAAATCATGCCATATATACCAACAGTAAAAGACCGTTCCCCTAAAGGAGAGCGGTATTTTGACCTCTTTTCTAAGCTTATGGGTGACCGTGTGCTTATGATCACTGAACCCATTGATGACCATATGATG
>JAPHUJ010000272.1 GCA_026193735.1 Sulfurovum sp. | reverse complement strand
ATCTTCATTGCGAGTAGAAAGTGCTTTCATCGCAGCAAATCCACCGATACCTACCGGACATATCGCTGACTCAGCCCCGATCACCAACATTTTATCTGCAGTTCCCACCATAATAGACTTTGCAGCTTCACCAATAGCATGCGTACCGGCAGCACAAGCTGTTACAGAGGAAAGGTTTGGACCTTTAAGTCCTTGATAAATAGAGATAAATCCACCAAGCATATTGACAAGAGAAGAAGGAATGAAGAATGGAGAAATTCTTCTTGGCCCTTTATTTTCGCATACCACTGAGTTCTTTTCAATATTTGGCAATCCACCTATACCTGAAGCAGATGCCACACCAAATCTTTCCATATCTGCATCTTCTGGAAGGTTTGCATCCTTCATAGCTTCGGCAGCAGCTTTGAGGCCAAGCTGTATAAATCTATCTGCTTTCTTCGCCTCTTTTGCGTCAAGCACAGTAAGCGGATCAAAGTCTGGTATTTCACCGGCGATATTAACAGCATGATTTTCTGTATCAAATGATTCAATATTTCTAATACCACATTTTCCATCTATTATCGCAGAAAATGCGCTTTCTTTATCTAGTCCTAGGGCATTTATCATCCCCAAACCTGTTACTACAACTCTTTTCACTGGCTCTCCTATCCATTTTTGTAAAATATATATTAATACTTCAAAAAATACTAATAAATAGTTTATTAAATCCCCCGAGGGGAACTCAACTTATACGTTTTCGATAAATTTAATTGCGTCAGCAACTGTTGCAATAGCTTCTGCTTGATCATCAGGAATTTCGATATCGAATTTCTCTTCAAGCGCCATTACCAATTCAACTACATCAAGACTATCAGCTCCAAGGTCTTCTACGAATTTAGAATCCTCTTTAACCTCATCCGGGCTAACGTTTAGTTGCTCTACTACTACTTCTTTTACATCATCAAATAATGCCATTCACTACTCCTTAAGTTTGTTAAAAATACTGCTAATTATAACAAAAAAAGTATAAAAAGCTTATATTTTTAATAAAATCCGTGTTTGTGTGGAGAAAAGAGGTAGAAAAGAGTCTATAAAAACATTTTTAGGGTGATTATAGATGTTATTATGAAATAACACATGGTCTTTATCCATGTATCAATTCATATTCTCTGATTAGAATTTATATTTTATGTTCGTATAAATATAACGTCCAGGTTCATTTATGAGCATAACATTTAGATCAGGATCATCAGCAAGCAAAGTCAAATCTTTATAGGTATTTGATACTGCATATGTTTTGTCAAACACATTATCTACACCTACTACAAGTTCAAAGTTTTTACCAAATTGTTTTGTTCCTTTGAGATTAAGTACGGCATAGGCATCTAATTCCTGTTCACCATTATCTGCATCAAAGTCTGTCCACTTATCAGAAGCTATCACTTCCGCTCGTAGTACCAAACTCTCATCATAATCATAATTTGCTGCTGCATTAAGTTTAAATGGTGGGATTTCCGGCATGTCAGTATCGGTTTGTCCACTTAGAGGATTCTCTTTCTTCCCTCTTTGGTAAGACATCCCATAATCAAAATAAAGTGTATCTGTTGCGATATATGTTCCACTCACTTCTAAGCCCCATATCGTTGCATCTACATTTTCAAAAACGTTAGTCGTCTTATTGGCATTATAGGCAATGAAATCATCTAATTTACTATAAAATGCTTTTGCTTTAATGGCTGCATTTTCATATTTCTTTTCAGCACCTATATCAAGTTCATAATTCACTGTGTTTTTCAAAGTCGGTGTGCCTACAAGTGGATGTGTTGCCGGCATAGTAGTCATATTGACTTTTCTAAAGTAAAGTTCTCTTGCATCAGGCACTCTAGATGACTTACCTAAACCTGCAAAATACTTAGTGGTTTCATTTGCATGGTATGTTCCAAAAATATATCCATTAAGTTCATTGTAGTCATTTTCTTGTTGTGCAGCAGGTAGCAAAGTATCCTTGGTAGTGATCTCTGTATCATCATATCTCAACCCAAGATCCAATGTTAATTTATCCATTTTAATCTCATCTTTGAGAAAGAACGCATAGTTTTTTGTATCTACATCATTAATACTTGTACCAACGAATGTTTTCCCATCCATTGCATAGTACGCACCATCCCAGTTTCTTAAACTATAATCTAGCCCTACAGTAAATGCGTGATTATCAACATCAAAACGGTTTGAAAGTTTTGCACCTTGCATCTTAGTGGTAAGAGCATGGGTCATCGCCTTATTTGAATCAAAAATACCATCAGAACTGTTACTATCAGACATCATTCTGTATCTGGTCGACATAGGATGGTCTACTTCTGATTGATAAACTTGAAAATTTAATTCTTTAGAATAAGTCCCTAAGTCTTTAGCAATATACTCCATATTATAAATATCTGAATCATCATAGAGTGCATCCATTTTAGAAGATGGATAAAGTACATCATCACTTCGGTTAGCCGTATAACTCAATCTTAGCTCTTGATTGTCAGTAATATCCCAAAAAAGTTTTGCCATCAATGTCTTTTTAGTATAAGCATCCATATCTCTATATGCAGGCTGATATTGTGCACCCATAGGGGCTGTACCATCTGCAATATTACGTGCGATCTGTTCTACAAAATCATTACCATCACCATCTTCATACTGCTCACTTGTTTCGTTTGAACCAGAGAGTAAAAATCTTACTTTATCCGTACCTCCACTCAAAGAAAATGCTTCTTTCAGATATCCCCAGCTACCAAGACCAAGATTTACTTCTCCTGTAAACTCTTTTTCTGGTTTGATCGTATGTATCTTTACATCTCCGCTTAACGAACCAAAATCTTCCACATTGAATGGACCTTCATTGATCTCGATATAATCCACATTATTTGTCAAAACATGAGAAACTGGTGGGTCCATTCTATTTGGACATGCACCATATACTTTTGCGCCGTCTATCGTGATATTAATGTTGTCCTTTTTTTGTCCTCTAAGAATAATGTCATTCGCAATACCAGATCTTCTCACAAGTGACACACTTGCTGACTGTTTGAACAGTGCTTCTCCCAAGTCAGCTGATTTGATATCTTCCCCGCTGACATCTTTTATGACTTCTGTATCAACATTTGTATCTATATTTATCGTTTCCAACTCTACTTCGGCAGCATTCAACAATAATGAACATGCCAAAGAGAGGTAAATTCCCTTTTTCATACCAATCTCCTAAAATAATTTGTATTATATTGGCGTAGTAGTGTTAATTATGTATTAAATTTATCTAATTTGATATCGAAGCATAATATTGATGCTCTTCGGTAATGAAATAGGCGCATTTTTTGCATCGACGGGGAAAGCACTTTGAACTGCATTTCGTGCTGAACTATGAAATACCTTTGGTCCGCTTACAGAGATATTCCCCACTTTTCCAGAGCTTAAAATGGTGAACTTCACATTAACTGTACCTTGCATGCCTCTTTTCTTTGCAATCCTAGGGTAAGACTTATGCTTATTTATTTTAGCTCTTATATTTGCAAGAAATTGATTTTTTTGTGCAGGGCTGATTTGTGCTTTTCTTGCGGAAGCTTTTTGTCTTGGTCTATTTTCTTTAACTGTTTTCTTTTTAGTCTTTTTCTTTACTTTAGCTTTCTTTTTCACTTCTTCTACTACAGGCTTAGGTGTGACCTTTGGTACTATAGGCTCAGGAACAACCTCTTCTTTTATCTCGATCGGTTCTTTAATTATTTCAGGTTCAACCACGGGCTTTTCTTCAACCACAGGTTCTTCTTTAACAATGGGTTGCTCTATCTCTTCTATCTGCTCGACCTGTTCTATGTGAGTTATAACTTCAGGATTAATGCACGATATACACATTTGAAAAACTTTTTCTTCTGATCGTGATGAAACAAAATAATGGTTCTGTAGATAAAAAAACGTACTTACACCAAATAGGTATATAAGTGTGGTGCTAAAATAAGAGATAAAATGACGATGTTTTAGCATAGGAAGGTCTTTTTGGGATGTATTATGACGGAAAAACGTTAAGGAAATGTTAAAAAGAGCAGAAGAACTTTGTATTTAGATCGGGTATAAATAAATACAAGACAACTTCTGAGCTTAAGTTATTTCGACGTATTAGAAGTATGTCACAGAAGTGTTAATTTAGTGTTAAGCTAAATTAACACTTAGCTTATTATTTTTGAGGATACTCAGAATGGCAGTAATCTACGCCATCTACGACACCTAAAGAACAACACCCATTCATTATACCTTTGTTTTTAAGCCCTTTGTCAAAGGCCCAGTAATGGCTATAGCTACCATCACGCAAAAAATTAAATACTGTAACAATGTCTGTAGCACCTTCAGCCTCTGCAAGTGCGATATCATGATCCAAATCATAGACATCTACCACTTCAATGATACATCCTACTTTTAAAGCTTCTGTCTCATTTACTGCAAGACCCATTAAATAAGAATAAAGATATTGTATTGCCGGAATATCATATGTTCCCGCATCCATTGCCTCTATCGGCGTATTTAGGTATCCCAATGGGTCCACCACATTGGTAAAATTCACATCATCATTGAGTTTATATTTTTGAATAAGCTCTTGCACCGCAGTGATATGTTGATATTCCCCATTGGTTGCGACATTGGTAAATTGCTGTGTCCCGTATTGAGTATACAAGGCATTATAGACATCATAAGCAAGTCTCTCTTCATTCCCCATATAGGCAAGTGTATCGATCAGCTCTTGAGACAATTTGGAAACAGGTTCATCTATAGCGATCTCTACATCGGACAGAATTCCAGACGTTGATCCTCCTCCACAACCTATTACACCCAAAACTGTACCTGTCGCTATCAAAGTTTTTAGTAAACCATTTTTCATATCCCAACACTCCTAACTATTTTTAATTATAATAATTATAATAATTTAGTGTGAACCGATCGTGAACTTGTCCTAAGTGAAGTTAAGGGAGGACCAACTTCTTTTTTACATCATACATATCTAAAAACATACGTATATTTTTTTCTAAATTTTCATCATCTAATACTAATGCTTCTTTCATAGGAAATTTTAAAAAGAAAGGAAGGGGCATAATAGAGTTTTCTTTTTTAGGATGTTTCAAATACTCTTTTATCGCTTTCCCCATACCATCAGCTGTACTGTATTTCATAAGATACCGTTGATAAATCAATTCATTTGGAATTTGATGTTTCATATGGCACTGTAAACATTGGTTTTCTAACTGTTGTTTTTCACCTTGGGACTCTTGTGCATAGAGCCCTGCATACAGTAGAAAATATAACAAAATTATTTTGTCCATTTTACGACTACCTCCGTTCCTTTATCTGGTTCTGAATTTATATTTAAAACAAATCCATAACTATTGACAACCTGATTGACAATATCCAGTCCTATACCAAACCCACCTTCACTTTTATTGGCTCGTTTAAAACGACATACTATACTGTCTAGATCTTTCTTTTGTATACCTATACCTGTATCACCCACAGATAAAAACGCTTTGGTTAAATTGACTTTCAAAAGCCCTTTGGGTTTATTGTATTTTATGGCATTGGTGACAAGGTTGTCAACAAGGCGCGTTGCATCATTTTTATCTATCTCCAATACAATATCAGTATCTATACTGATTTCCAATATTAACCCTTTATGTTCTGCCATCGTAGAGAAATAAACCATTCTTTCTCTAAGTAGATCAGACATATCGAGAGACTCGATATGTCTGTAATAATTATGATTTAAATTTAAATACGTCAAGTCATCATAGATACGGCTTAAGGATTTAGAAGCTATCTCGATACGTTTCAATTCTTTATTCTCCTCACACTTTCCAAATGTTTCCAGCATCTCAATGTTTGTTAAAATCGTACTGATAGGTGTATTGAGCTCATGGGTTGTATCTTGTATAAAAAGATTCATTCTTTCCATCGAATCACGCATAGGAGCTATAAAAAGTCTACCTAAGAACCATCCTAAAATCGTAAAAAATACCCCTGCCCCTAAGAGAAATAATCCTATATTTTTTTGAAGTTCCAGAATGGGTTCTTTATCTAAGTTTTTACTGACAAGCAAATATGCAGCGCCCATATAATATGGCTCAACTTGACTTAATGAATAGAGTATGTTCTCATCGGCCATATAGTATTTTTCATCTAAAAGATTTGTCTCCTTCTGTGTTCCGAATATATACTGTTTATCTAAATCATAAATCGCTGAATCTATCAACGGATGTACTGGGTATATAAGTGTTGATTTATCATAGGTTGTATGCAGTGTTCTTAATTCTTGTGTTATCGTTTGGGCTTGATACTTAAGCGCCTCTCTTTGCTGGTCAATCAGATAATGCTTTTGAGAAGTATAAAATATCCATGCAGCGACAGAAAAAAGTAAAAAGGTAGATCCCAAATAGATCAATAAAAAACGGATCAGACTCTTCTTTTCACTCTTTAACAAATCTATATCCAACATTTTTAATGGTTTCTACATTGTCTTTGCCCAGAAAAGAACGTACCGTTTTTACATAAGACCTCAAACTGCCGGCACTTGGTTCCTCTTCATAATTCCATAAACGTTCAAATATTTTATCATACGTTAACAGTTCATTGGGGTATTCTAAAAAAAGAGAAAGGAGTTTTGCTTCTTTTGTTTTAATCGCTACTCTTTGGTTATTTTTAGTCAGAAGTGTTTCTTTAATATCAAACAATAACCCTTCCCCTAAATCTATCTTTTCATCGTATGTCCCGTAACGACGCTTCAGTAATGCTTCTACCCTGACAAGAAGTTCTTTAAGTGCAAAAGGTTTACGTATATAATCATCACATCCACTATCAAATCCGCGCGTGACATCTTCCACACTGTTTAAAGAAGTAATGAAGATCGCTGGTGTTTCCACGCCACTGTGACGCAAGATTTGTAAAAAGTCAAAACCATTTTGATGGGGTACCTTAACATCAAGAAGCATCAAGTCTATATGTTTTTCATAAGCAATGTTTTGTGCCTGTTCTCCATCATAAGCACAAAGCACCCCATATCCATGATATTCTAAAAACTGCTTAACGGTATCGCTAAGCTGCTGGTCATCTTCAAGAAGTAAAATAGTTGCTATCATTTATTCATCTTTACGTGCCAGGACAGGACCTCTACTTTGTTCCACCCTTCCAAAGTAAATAATATCATTTTAAATTTCATAAATAATCCTTTTTTACTACAATCCTATAGTAGTATGCTAAAATGAATAAAACGTGAATCACACCCTAAAGTCTGTTTCAAACATGAACCTTTGATAGATTTAAACTCAGCCTTGTACCTACACCTTTTTGAGACTTGATATGAATTTCTAACCCTGCTTCATCACAATATGCTTTGACCAAAGCAAGTCCTAACCCCTTTCCATCTTTTTTATCATCTGCCTGATAATATCGTTCATGTACACGTAAAAGTTCTGTTGTACCCATACCTACACCTTCATCTTCCACACTTAATATATGATTATTCAGTGTCACACGAATAGGTGTATCTTTAGGTGAATACTTCATGGCATTGGAAACAAGGTTATCAAACATCTGTTCAAAACCTATCTTGTCTGCTTCTATCTTATAAGGTTCTAATATAAGTTCAAACGGATTTCGTTTCTGTTCTTTAAATACTTCTACTCGTTCTTCCACCAAGGCTTGTATATCAAAAAGCTCCTTTTCTATGGTATGCATTTCTTTATGAATACTATAGACCAGCTCATCATACAGTTTTTTAAGTCTCACACTGGCATCCTCTATGCGTTTAAGACGTTTTAAAGACTTTTCATCTTCCATCGTTTTTTTTAACATTGCCGTATTTGCTTTTATGGTAGAAAGAGGAATGTTAAGCTCATGAATAATGTCATTTGTTAGAGAAGTAAGTGTATCTTCCATCTGTTTTTTAGGTGCAAAAATAAGCGTAGAAAGAACGTACCCCCATCCAATTGCCACAAGTAAAACCAAAGCACCTGCTATAAAAAAGTTAAGATCATTGGACTTCCAAGTCTCTAAAAAACGGTACACTGCAGTAAGCAAAGTAAACATTGTTACAAAATAGATAACTGTGGCAAAGATTATCTCTTTTTTACGACTCAGCATTTTACATCCTTTCACTAAATGAAAGGATTGCATCAGACTTTAGCCTAGAAGTTCCTCTCTTGTACTGAATTTTACACAAATAATTTTGTGACTTTATACATTGAATTTGAACACTTATGATTCTTGTCATTTTATACTCAATTGGTATCCTACACCACGTACATTGTGGATATTCGTAGGGAAATATTTTTTCAGTTGAGCGATGTAAACCCTCAATGCTCCGTCACTCGCTTCCTCAGCAGAACTCCAAAGGCGTTCTTTTATTTGATCTAGGGGAACCACTCTTCCCCGTCCTTCCAAAAGTACTAAAAGGAGTTCACTCCCTTTAATGCTTAAGTCCAGGGCTTTATCATTTTGATAAAGTGTCTTTGCCAAGATATCAAACTGATACCTATCTATCTGTACGATCTGACTACGTACCTGTCTGCGTAGCACTGCTTGCATACGTAAAAAAAGTTCATCCAGATCTACAGGTTTATAAATATAATCATCCCCTCCATTTTCAAACCCCTCTTTCAACGATGCTTTATCTTCTCTGGACGTGATAAATATACATGGTGTTTCATCCCCACTTTGACGTAACTTCTGTAAAAGTTCAAATCCATTTTCATAGGGTAAATTTACATCAAAAAGGTACAGATCAAAGACATTTTCATAGGTTAGATCAAGTGCAGTATAAGGGTCTAACGCACACTGTATAATATGCCCCTCTTCTTCTAAAAAATCTTCAAGAGTTTCATTGAATAGTTTGTCATCTTCTAATACAAGTATCCGTGCCAATACTTTACCTCTTTTTACTATTTTATCGATTATTATACCTCAAAATTATTTACATGATACGACAATATCATGTTATACTTTATATTCCATATATTAAATAGAAGGTAAACTTTTGAAAATCAACAATGCATTTTTAAAACAGAAAGAGGGTCAAATCTTACTTTTAGGACTCATAATGTTGGGGTGTTATTTCATACTTGTATTACTTTGCGCTCTTTTTTTTCCAGACTATCTTCAAGAAGTACTCAGTATTACTGCCACTAACGTCATATTTGGACGAATGGCAGGGCTCTC
Source organism: Sulfurovum sp. (assembly GCA_026193735.1). Lineage (GTDB taxonomy): Bacteria > Campylobacterota > Campylobacteria > Campylobacterales > Sulfurovaceae > Sulfurovum. Next base: position 4,704 of record JAPHUJ010000272.1, on the reverse strand, counting down.
TATCGGCGTATCGGCACAAATGGATACTACTTTTCTTGTAGCCTTCAATTTTTTTATCGAATCCATTATGGTACTCGTTTTATATCCTCTTTTTGTATTGAGTTGGAACAAACTTGACTTCGTCTCTTACCCACCGCTCACTCAGTACTTGGAACGTTCTCAAAAGAATGCACACAAATATGAACCTCTCATTAAACGTTATGGTGTTATTGGCCTCATTTTATTTGTATTGACACCTTTTGCCATGACAGGTCCTGTAGTGGGAAGTTTTGTAGGTTTTTTGATCGGTTTGCAACATCGTGTGACTCTGTCTGTTGTACTGTGCAGTACACTCGTTGCTATTATACTGTGGATCTATTTGATCAAGAATTTTGAAAAGGTACTCATCGCATACAGCGACATGCTTATGATAGGTTTCATCATAGCTGCCGCTGGACTTTTTTTGTGGTATTTATTAAAGAAAACTTTTCGTTAAAAGAAGCTTCAGAAAAAAAGCTACTTTAAAAGTTACATGAACATCCCGCCATTGACTTTAAGAGTCTCACCCGTAATGTAAGAAGCGTGGTCAGAGAGTAAAAAAGCTACGGCTTCAGCTACCTCTTTTGGTTCGCCAAATCTAGCCATTGGTATCTTTGAAGTGAACGCATCTTTTACCTCATCTTTCAGTACATCAGTCATCTCCGTAGCGATGAACCCCGGTGTGATCGTATTATAACGGATGTTTCTAGGTGCTGCTTCAATGGCAAAACTTTTTGTCATCGCTATCGTTCCGCCTTTACTTGCAGCGTAGTTTGTCTGCCCTGCATTACCTGTTTCACCTACGATTGAAGCGATGTTCACCACAGAGCCAAAACGTTTTTTACCCATCACTTTTATCGCTTCACGGCATCCTATAAATGTTGATTTTAAATTTGCGTTAATAACATCCATAAACTCATCTGCTTTCATACGCATTGCCAATTTGTCTTTCGTGATACCTGCATTATTCACCAAGTAAGCCAGTTCCCCGTCTGCTTCAACGATATTTTTCATCGCTGCTACAAATGCTTCTTCATCACTTACATCAAAACCGATCACTTCTGCTTTTCCGCCTGCTGCTTCTATCTCTGCTTTCACAGCATTCGCTTCAGCCTCTCCTGAACGATAATTAACCCATACTTTCAAACCAAAAGCAGCGAGACTTTTCGCTATCTCTGCACCTATCCCTCTGCTTGCACCAGTGACCAGAACATTATTACCCGAAAATACCATCTTTACCCTTTTTAAATTTTAATTCAATGATTGTAACATGTAGGTCTTTAGAAGCTAACATGAAAAGAGTTTATTTTTAATATTTTCAAAATATTCGTAATCCTTTGGAGTGATAGTATCAGAATAAATAATATGATTCAATTGCTCTAAAAAATGATATTTTGAAAGCTGGTCCTCACATAATGCTTTATTGATAATTTCAATATGTTCATCCAGATCATATTCTTCATCCATAATTTTATAGAGCAATTCCTTTACCTGTTCATGAGTACCCTCAAAATTTTCTCCCATAATTTTACAAAAAAGAGGAACTGATTTTTCTACATCTCTATTGTCCATTTTGATAATTTGTGCAAATAAAATTGCTACAGATTTCGTAATTGCTCTGTTCATTTATCTATTCCTTTCTTTCTACGAGAAAATATTTATTTCTCTTATCATACTCTCAAATCAGTAACATTAAACTTATATGATCGCTTCATCCATTTCCTCAGGTATCTCCAGTCCCATCAGTTTAAGTACTGTAGGTGCAACGTTATTTAATCCACACCCTCTTTTGAGTTCTTCTACACCTTCAGCTATCACAAAACACCATACTTCTCCTACTGTGTGATTTGTCAAAATACGCCCATTCATATCACACATCTCTTCACAGTTTCCATGATCAGAAGTAAGAACTACAGCATATCCGTCTTCTTTTGCTTTGTTTAGTATGAGCCCAAGTTCCGTATCGACTGCATTCACCGCTAAGCATGCTGCCTTATAGTTCCCCGTATGTCCTACCATATCTCCATTGGCAAAGTTTACTACGATGAAATCGTAGGACTCATCCATCGCCGTACGTACAGCTTCACCAACCTGGGGCGCAGACATCTCCGGTTTCATATCATATGTTCTCACATCAGGACTTGGAATGAGCACCCTGCTCTCTCCTATCATAGGCTCTTCTATACCACCATTCATAAAGAAAGTCACATGCGCATACTTTTCGGTTTCTGCCGTATGAAGTTGTCTTAGTCCTGCATCACTTATCACTTCAGCCAAAGTATGTTTTGGGGCTTCTTTAGGAAAAAGTATCGGATAAGGGAAACTTGCATCATACTTTGTCATCGTAGCGATATTAAGTGGTGTAAATTTGCATGCAAACTCATCAAAATGCTCATCCCCTAAAGCTGCGGTGATCTCCCTAACCCTGTCTGACCGGAAATTAGTCAAAATGACAACATCATCCTCTTCCAACCCTGCATAATTTGCAAACGCAACAGGTTCTATAAACTCATCCGTCTCTTTTTTTGCATAACTCTCATCAACATACGCTTCAGGGCTAAGTAAAGTAGAAGGTTTAGCCTCAGCGATGGCACGATATCCCTTTTCCACTCTTTCCCAACGGTTATCTCTGTCCATCGTAAAAAAACGCCCGCCTATGGTTGCGATAGAAATACTCTTGTCACATATCTCTTCTATTTGAGCCACATATGTTTTAGCTGATGTAGGACTTACATCCCTACCGTCTGTGATCAAATGTAAAAAAACTCTTTTCCCTCTACTTTTTGCAAGCTTTGCAAAACCAATAGTGTGTTCTATGTGCGAATGTACACCACCGTCACTAAGCAGACCTATCAAATGCACACGGTCACTTTTAGACAAGGTATCATTCAAAACTTTATTTTCTTCAATACTACCATCTTCAAGTGCCAAAGAAACTTTCACCAGATCCTGATACAAAATACGCCCGGATCCTATCGTCATATGTCCGACTTCAGAGTTTCCCATCTGTCCTTCAGGCAAACCTACACTTAAACCATGTGTAGAAATAAGCGCTCTAGGTGCTGTTTCAAAAAGCATATCATAAGTAGGTTTTACAGCATCTTTAAATGCATTACATGTACTGTCCGGTTTATATCCTATGCCATCGGTAATAATTAAAATTGTTTTTTGCTGTTTCATATTTTATCTCTTTTCCATTACTTAGAACGCTTTTTGAGCAAAGTCCATAAAGCTACGTTGTCAGAGAGCCCTGCTAAAGCTATACACTGCGATAACTTCAGCAGTTGGCTCATACGACTAGACACATTTTAGGTTTATACACAATTAAAGTTAGTAATTATTCTTTTTTATTGAAATAATAGTAAAATAAACTTTCTTAATTCTTTAATTGAAAAATTTAAACGAAAGTTGCCCATGCTATATGAACTCTCCCAACTCTTAGATATTAATCTTTTCGGATACATTTCAGTGCGTGCAGGTGTCGCATTTTTTATCGCTTTTGTGCTGACACTCTTTATCATGCCAAAATATCTTTCTTGGGCTATCTCAAAAAATGCAAAACAACCCATCAGTAAATATGTTCCTGCACATGAAGGGAAACGTCATACGCCAACTATGGGTGGTGCAATATTTTTACTTTCTACACTATTTGCTGCTGTACTTACTGTAAATTTATCCAACCTCTACATACTTGGTGGACTTATCGTACTCACTGGTTTTGGCTTAGTCGGATTTAAAGATGATCTGGGGAAAGTACTTGCCGCGGATAATCTGGAAGGACTGACACCTAGAGGTAAAATGGGATTACAGGCTTTCATCGCAGTACTTGCAACCGGGATGCTGGTCTACGCAGGCTTCCCGACAGAATTTTATGTACCTTTTCTCAAAACACCCCTTTTCGACTTAGGGTATGCAGCCATTCCATTTTGGGTACTTGTATTTTTAGCCACAACCAATGCAGTCAATCTTACCGATGGGCTTGATGGGCTTGCAACGGTACCATCTATTATCTCATTGGTCACCTTGGGACTTATCATCTATGTGACAGGTCATGCTATCTTTAGCCAATATCTTCTTGTGCCAAATATCAAAGGTGTGGGTGAAGTCATGATACTCGCCTCTGCACTCATAGGTGGGTTACTTGGTTTCCTATGGTACAATTGTTACCCTGCAGAGATTTTTATGGGGGACACTGGTAGCCTTGCCATCGGTGGTTTTTTAGCCTATCTTGCCATCTTGGGGAAAAGTGAGATACTGCTTATCCTTATAGGTCTCATTTTTGTGATAGAAACTGTCTCCGTCATACTGCAAGTAGGAAGTTTTAAACTACGTGGGAAACGTGTCTTTCTTATGGCTCCCATACATCACCATTTTGAACTCAAAAAATGGGCAGAAAATAAGATCATCGTACGTTTTTGGATGATCGCATTTATCTCAAATGTACTTGCACTCATCTCCTTTAAGTTCAGATAAAATGCAAACAAAACCTACACTCTTCGGTTACGGACTCACTACCAAAGCCATAGCGAACAAATTAGGCGGAGGATGTACTTTCTTTGATGACAATGTCAAAGAAGCGTACACAGATGAAGCGGACAATCGCATACTCCCATCAGCTTTTTTTGATCCGGAGACAAGTGACTTGGAAGTAACAACACCTAGTCTAAAACCAAACCATCCGCTTAT
>JAPHUJ010000206.1 GCA_026193735.1 Sulfurovum sp. | reverse complement strand
GTGCATTAGTCTTAGAGATTTATGAAGATGCTGTTGCACGTGGTGCAAGAATCTATGGTGAACTCATTGGATTTGGTGAAAGTGGTGATGCCAATCACATTACAACGCCTACAATGGATGGTCCTCTTCGTGCGATGAAGGGTGCTTATAAAATGGCAGGTGAGCCAAAAGTAGACTATGTAAATGCACATGGTACGTCAACACCTGTGAATGATAAAAATGAAACTGCAGCACTTAAAGAACTGTTTGGTGGTAAAGAAAACTGTCCTCCTGTAAGTTCTATTAAGGGTCAGTTGGGGCACTGTCTTGGTGCGGCTGGTGCCATAGAAGCAGTGGTTTGTCTTATGGCTATGAGAGATGGTGTTCTTCCTCCTACCATTAACTATACAACACCAGACGAAAACTGTGATTTGGATTATGTCCCTAATGTAGCTAGAAAAGCTGATATCAACATTACTATGAGTAACTCATTTGGTTTTGGCGGTACAAACGGCGTAGTTATCTTTAAGAAAATATAAGGATTAATGCATGGCAACTTATTTAGATTTTGAGAGCAAAATTGAAAAGATACAAGAAGAAATTGTATCGGCCCATGCCATCGCAAATTTGGATGCTGTAAATAAGTATCAAAATGAATTAGAAAAAGAAGTACAAAAAACTTTTGGTGCGCTTAGTGACTTTCAAAAACTTCAACTTGCACGTCACCCGGATAGACCGTATTCTCTAGACTACATAAAACTTCTGATGGATGATGCATATGAGATTCACGGTGATCGTGCATTTAGAGATGATCCGGCTATTCTATGTTATATTGGTTGGATCAATGGTCAGAAGACTATGCTAATCGGAGAACAAAAAGGGCGTGGCGTTAAAAATAAGATCAAAAGAAATTTTGGTATGCCAAACCCTGAAGGGTATAGAAAAGCGCTACGTGCAGTTAGAATGGCAGAGAAGTTTGACATTCCTGTACTTATGCTCATAGACACTCCGGGTGCATACCCTGGGCTTGGTGCAGAAGAGAGAGGTCAAAGTGAGGCTATTGCTAAAAATCTTTTTGAGTTTGCTTCCGTAAAAGTACCAATGGTCTCCATCGTAATCGGTGAAGGTGGATCAGGTGGAGCACTTGCCATAGGTGTAGCAGATAAACTTGCGATGATGCGTTATTCTGTATTTGCAGTGATCTCACCTGAAGGATGTTCTGCAATTTTATGGAATGATCCGACAAAAGTAGAAGCAGCAACTAAAGCATTGAAGATCACACCAACTGATCTACTTGAACATGGTTTGGTAGATGATATACTTGATGAGCCTCTCATCGGTGCACATCGTGACCAACAAACAGCAGCTGACGTAGTCAAAAAGTATTTTCTGGAGAGCGTTAAAGAACTTAGAGCACTTTCTGAAGATGAACTGCTTGATCAGCGTTACAAAAGGCTTACATCTGTTGGCGCGTATAGCGAATAGTCGTCAGTAACCTCTTTTTATGATACATGATATAGCTCAAGCCATTGTAGGTTATATTGGAGATATGGGCTATTGGGGTATTTTTCTTCTCATGTTTCTTGAGAGTACCTTCTTCCCTTTTCCTAGTGAAATTGTCATGATACCTGCTGGATATTTAGCATTCAAAGGTGAAATGAATCTTTATATGGTTGTTTTATCGGGTATAGTGGGTTCTGTGGCCGGGGCACTTTTTAACTACTATCTGGCAATGCATTTTGGAAGAAAGTTTATTTTACGTTATGGTAAATACTTTTTTATTAAAGAAGAAACTTTAGATAAACTTGAAGTATTTTTCATGAAATACGGAGAACTCTCCACTTTCAACGGAAGACTTATCCCCGGCATACGACAACTCATTTCTCTCCCTGCTGGATTGGCACGTATGAACATGGCAAAATTTGCTTTTTATTCAGGATTGGGTGCAGGTATTTGGGTGATGGTTTTAGTAGCCTTAGGGTATTTTCTAGGATCAAATGAAGCGCTCATTTCTGAGTATCTCCAGTCTGCAACATTGATCGCACTTCTTTGTGTGCTCCTCATTACACTTTTTTATGTGGTAAGAAACAAAAGAAGAAAAAAGATATTGAAAGATTAGTTCAATATCCAAGTGACATATTTTTTCTTCTTGATCATAGTCTTTTTCAATGCTTTAAACACTTTGTCTATTACAGTATGATGCAGTGCCACATAAGACTTTGTATCGGTGATATTTATCTTTCCTATCATTTTAGGGTCAATGCCTATCTCCTTACATAAAGTACCAAGTATATCTCCTGCACGAAGTTTGGTTTTTTTACCACCGTTAATGCAAAGTGTATCGTACGTAGATACCATCTTAAATGCAGCATCTACTCGTAAGTCTTTCATTTGTGCTGTACGTGCCTGAGAGGTGATGTAAGCGCATTTGTGACTATCCCCCGGACCATAGAGTGAGATGGCTGTACCGCTGGCATCCGCACGTCCTGTCCGTCCTATGCGGTGGGTGTAGACTTCTTGATCAAAAGGTAAGTCATAATTAATGACAAGTTCGATGTCTTTGATATCTAGTCCTCTTGAAGCCACATCTGTAGCAACCATGATACGTTTGGAGGCGTTAGAGAAAGCGATAACAGATTCATTGCGTTCTCTTTGCTCAAGGTCACCATGTATATCTATAACTGAATGTCCATGTTGATGTAACATGTCTGTAAGTGAAATGACTTCTGCTTTAGTGTTGCAAAAAATAAGGAGTGATTCTG
>JAPHUJ010000276.1 GCA_026193735.1 Sulfurovum sp. | reverse complement strand
GTTTTCATTGTTTTCATAATTTTTAGGTTTGGTAAAAGAAGGAGCTTCTAAAAGTGATGTTTCAAAGCTTTCCATGCTTAAAGAATCATTGTTTCCCAATACTCCTTCAACATTACGACTAATAGCATCACAAACCACCATACTTGCCAGTTCGCCACCTGTTAAAATGAAGTCTCCTATAGAAAAGATTTCATCTGCATGCGCTTCTATAACCCGTTCGTCTATCCCTTCATAACGTCCACTCACAAATACAATATGTTCTTTTTTAGCTAAACGTTTTGCATCATTTTGCGTAAAAGGTTTAGCCACAGGAGAAAGAAATACCACATGTGCTCTCTCGGATGTCTCTCTTATTTTATGAAGCGTATCCATCAAAGGTTGTGGTGTCATAAGCATACCTGCTCCTCCGCCTATCATCGGTGCATCAACACGATTATGCTTATCTGTAGTAAAATCACGGGGATTATAAAAATCAATAGAGATCTTTTCATCTTCGATGGCACGTTTTAAGATACTCTCAGAGAAGTATCCTTTGATAAGGTTGGGGAAAAGTGTGACAAAAGAGAAATACATAGTACTCGTCAATACGCTTTTTTGGCAAAGCCAAACAAAGCTACGCTAACACTATGTTCTCTTCGGCAGAGTGCCCATGCAACTAGTTGCATTAACTGGCTTCCAATATGTCTTTAGCATCTTTGGTATAAACTATTTTTTCTTCTGTATCTACTTTTATCACATAGCGGTCTATGTATGGGAGTAAAAAGTTTTTAGACAACCCTGCTTCAACCAAACTATCATTTGTTTTCACAGAAAGATAATCAGTATCTGCCATACGTTGTATGTCTTCTACCAGACCTAAAACTTCATCATCCTGTTTGACTACACAGCCAATGACATCAAACCAAAAGTGTTGTCCTTCTTTAAGATCACAATTGTCTTTTGTTTGCTCTATATTTGCAAAAAGTTTTGTATTCGTAAGTTTCTTCGCCGAATCAATGCCCTCATAACCTACAAAACGAACAATACCACGCGTAAAGTTAATATCTGCGATAGTAAGATCACCATGATTACTTTTATAAGTTTTACCTACTTTAAACTGTTCTGGAAAATCTGTATGAAGATTAAATTTGAGGTCGCCCCAAAGTCCGATAGTACGCCCTATTTGAGCAATAAGAAAATTGTCATTAGACATAAAGTTGTTACTCTGAAGCTTTTACATTAACGCGGTAATTTTTACCGCCTTTTGCTTTACAGCCGGAGATGACTGTTTTGATCGAATTGATCATTCGTCCTTCTTTACCGATAAGTTTACCTATATCTTCACTATTCGCGAAGATAGTAATCTCATCGAAACCCTCATCAACCTCTTCAATCTCTATAGAAATATCTTCAGGGTTGTTTACCAAAAGTTTGGTATATGAGAGTAAAAATTCCTTAACCATGTAAGATTATTTCTTGCCTGCTAGTCTTGTTACTGTTGGGCTCATTTGCGCACCAACACTTAACCAGTAGTTCAATCTTTCTGTATCTAGAGTAAGGTCTTTGGTTGCACTTACTGGGTTATAGTGACCAATTGCTTCAATCCAACCACCATCTCTTCTTTTTCTGCTATCTGTTACTACGATTCTATAAAATGGTTTCTTTTTTCTACCCATTCTTGTCATTCTGATCATTGTCATGGTATTTCCTTTAATGTATGTTTTTCTTTTTTTCCAAAGCAACAAGTTGCACGAGCTGTCTTCTGAAGACTGTTCATAAGTACTGACAACTGTTTTTTAATGACTAAAACACTCATCAACACTTCATAAATTCTTTTGGAACGCGATTTTACCATAAAAATTATAAAGATTTTATTAAAATCTAAGTCTATGGTCCTATCAAATATAAAGTAACTACTTATATGCACCTCATACCCAAGGCAAGAGTATCTTAGCGTGGTCTTCCTGGAAAACCGCCGCCTTCCATTTGAGCCATCATGTCTTGCATCTGTTTCATGCCGCCTTTGCCTGACAACTTTTTCGCCATCTTCGCTGCATTCTTAAACTGTTTAAGCACGCGATTTACTTGTATCTGGTCAAGTCCTGAACCTGCAGCCAAACGTCTTTTCCGTGTGTTGTTAAGCAAATCCGGATCTTCTCTCTCTTTAGGTGTCATAGAAGAAACCATAGCTTTTATCATCCTGATCTCACCAGAGTTCTCCAGATCCATGTCACCTATCTGCTTGGCCATATTACCCATACCGGGGATCATACCCATGATCGATTTCATGCTTCCAAGTTTTTTCATCTGTTCCATTTGAGATAAAAAGTCATTAAAGTTAAACTGACCTTTTTTGATCTTCTGCGTAAATTTTTTCGCTTCTTTAGGATCGATGGCCGCTGCCGCTCTTTCTGCCAGAGATTCAACATCCCCTGCACCCATCAAACGGTTTACGATTCTGTCTGAAATGAACTGCTCGAGGTCATGCATCTTCTCACCTGCACCGATGAAACGAAGCGGTACACCTACCTGCTGCGTAAGTCCAAGTGCAACTCCACCTTTCGAATCTCCGTCAAACTTTGAAAGTACCACACCGGTGATACCTATCTTTTCTT
>JAPHUJ010000293.1 GCA_026193735.1 Sulfurovum sp. | reverse complement strand
TTGAGCTCTATGGCTGTGTGGTTTGTTACAAAAGATATGAAAAAGATGTTTGCTTTCAGGCATGAAAAAACCATAAAATATCTATCCAGAACAGAGTATTAAACCTATAGTTTTAATATTGACATAGATAAATGAATTGACACAAATAGACCATGAATTATTCTAAGGGTTAGGTACTATTTACTTATAAAATATAAGGAGTACAACATGAAGAAATACGACGCACTTTTTGAAGATGAAGATGACATTATCGCGGGAACCCCACAAAAGAGATATTGGGACATTTTAGGACAAATCGAAGAAGATAAAGTACATAATGAATTTGACAAGATCATTTCAAAGATAGCTGCTATGGAAAAAATGCTTATGGAATATTATCCGGAAGATGATCTAGATGACAAGGTGAAAAACTACATAGCAGGAGAGCCTAAGATCGTAGATGCACATAAGAAGAATCTCTACTTGGAATATGCAGCAAAACTTATCTTCGCGCAGAATGACTAGTTTGTGCAGTCTTACAGCGGATGTTTTGCTGTAACTGCCTTCGTAGTACTGGCATACCTTCCACGGCCAGAAAAAAGCATGGGCTCATCACTTTGTGTTTCATTTACATGTATACTTAAAACATCAACTATGAAGATGGTATGGTCACCGTTTCTGTAAGTATCGCACACACGACATGCATAGATGAAATCTGAAGCATTGAGAAACACGTTTCCTTCTGCATCAAAACTTTCACTTTTAAGTCCGCTAAGTTCAAGTTTATCGTGTTCATTTCCATGTAGACGACCCATATTATCCATCACATTATAGTACTCAAACGGTAAGAAATTAAGGGTAAAACTTCCGTGTTCTTCCAGCAGTCTGTGCGTGTAGTTCTCCTCGCGTACCGCCACAGCATAACGAAAAGGTGATTTTGAAATCGGCATATGCCATGAGGCTGACATAAGGTTGTTCTTGCATGCCAGTAGAGCAGCAACTCTGGGTTGTGAGTGATCGCTGCCTTCAAGTGTATTATAGGTTTTAAACATATGTGTCTCCATAGTATTTTATATATTGCTAATGTTATGCTTTTAAAGCCATCGTACAGAGTAAAGAGGCGATGCCTTCTGTGCTTCCCAAATGTGATGTAACTCTGATGTTCACATCAGGGTTACGGTTCTGCATTTCTTTGACCAAAGAGGGAATGTCTTTACTGACGTGATTTCCTGATGCCAGAAAATAAGGCAAAATGACTATAGATGTAGCCCCTTTTTCGATACATAGTTCAATGGCTTTATCTAAAGACGGTTCGGCAAACTCCAAAAAAGCCGCTTGTGTTATCTGATATTTTTCCTTAGTGAGTTCCTCAACTTTGAGCATGAGGTTTTGTACTTCACTGTTGGAACTCTCTTTACGGCTTCCATGTGCGATGAGTATAAGCGCATTTTTTGTCATTTGTTAGTCTTTTGATCTACGAAAATAAGTTTGCTTGTATCAAAGCCTGCATTTTTAGCTTTTGCTATAAGCCTTTCCTGTGTTTCTTCATCTAACTGTGGGGTACGTGAAAGTATCCACAAATAAGAGTAGTCTGGTCCGCTGATGAGCGCATGTTTGTCATAGTCCAGATCAAAGATGATGTAAGCACCGTAAAAAGGACCGAAGAAAGAGACCTTAAGGTAGCCAATATCGGGTGTCTCTACAAAGTACGCTTTTCCTTCTGCCTCTTTCCACTCTTTCTCTTTTGTTTTATATCCTTTATTGAGCACTTTCACTCCACCGTCTTCTCGCATGCTATAGGTAGCACTTATCTGTTCCAGTCCTCTCTCAAAGCGTTGATCAAGTCTGGCTATTTCGTACCAGGTACCAAGATAGCCAGAGAGTTCAAAATTTTCTACGGGTTTGACATTTTCAGGTTTTTCTGTACAGCCAGTAAACAGTATAGTAATAAGTAGAATTAGTTTTTTCATATATTATCCTTTACAGTATTTTACAGGATTGCCTAATATGTTCATAGTCTATTTTTGTCAGTTCATCTATTTTGTTATCTAAATTTTTCAAAAAGTTCTTTTT
>JAPHUJ010000185.1 GCA_026193735.1 Sulfurovum sp. | reverse complement strand
TGCAGATCATTATGACATGGCATTTTGGATCGATCCTATACTGCTGATGTTTGCTTTGACACTCTTTTTACTCATGGCAGGTTTTCAGGTTGCATTTGTGTTTGCAGGGGTAGCACTGCTTTTTGCTGCTATTTCAAATGAAGTAGGGCTTGCTACACTTGAGATGTTGCCTTACAGAACCTATGGCATCATGGGAAATGTCACTCTCATGGCAGTCCCGCTTTTCATCTTTATGGGACTTATACTGGAAAAGTCCAAGATGGCAGAGGGACTGTTACTCTCTATGGGTAAACTCTTTGGCTCAGTAAGAGGTGGCTTGGCTATCTCCGTAGTGCTGGTGGGGGCTATACTCGCGGCAAGTACAGGCATTGTGGGAGCATCAGTGGTGATGATGAGTCTCATAGCGCTTCCTTTGATGCTCAAACATAACTACTCTCCTGCGTTGGCTTCGGGATCTATAGCGGCAAGTGGTACGCTGGGGCAGCTTGTCCCTCCTTCTATCGTTCTCATCATTCTTGGAGATCAGATGCATTTGTCTGTGGGTGACCTGTTCCGTGCGGCCATAGTACCAGGGATTTTGCTCATTGTGCTGTATGTCATTTATATCCTGATTATTTCATACATCAACAAAGACATTGCACCGGCCATCGTCTCAGATGAACCGTATGGAGATATGTTTAAGGAGGCAGTCAAAGAGATCATCCCTCCTTTGCTGCTCATAGGAGTGGTGTTGGGGTCCATCTTTGCAGGTATCGCATCACCTTCGGAGTCGGCTGCCATAGGTGTGCTGGGAGCGATGCTACTGGCTTTAAGCAAGAGAAATTTCTCTTATGGAATGGTACGCTACGCAGCTATAGAAACAGTCAAGCTCACCGCGATGATATTTATGATACTTATCGGAGCGACAGCTTTTTCACTGGTCTTTAACGAACTGGGTGGCGGAGACATGGCGATGGAGTTCTTTGCAGGAGATATGGGCGACAAATGGATGTTCATCCTCATAGCGATGCTTGTCATCTTCATGCTGGGATTCTTCATAGACTTTATCGAGATCGCCTTCGTGGTCGTGCCTATTTTGGTACCTATCGTGGCATCATTTGGCATAGATCCTGTGTGGTTTGCCATACTCATAGCCATGAACTTACAGGCATCATTTCTTACTCCACCATTTGGGTTTGCTTTATTTTATCTTAAAGGTGCGGCAGGTGACAAGGTGAGTACAGGGGCTATTTACAAAGGGGTAGTACCGTTTATTTTGTTACAGATCTTGGCGTTAGGGATTATTGTAGTGTTTCCTGAGCTGATTTATTTGTTTGGAAAGTAGAGGAGGGCTTAGAGCCACTTTTTCTTTTTAAAATAGCTAAGCAATCCAATAGTAACCGTAACAAATACTACCCATAAAGCAGGGTAAGCCCATTTCCATTTGAGTTCAGGCATGTATTCAAAGTTCATTCCATATATCCCTGCAAGGAAAGTCAAAGGGATGAAGATGGAAGCAAATACGGTCAATACCTTCATCACTTCATTCATTTTGTTACTGACAGAGGAGATATAGATATCTAGTAGACCGGAGAGTATATCTCTATATGATTCGATGGACTCAGTTACGCGTATTGCGTGATCAGACACATCTCTGAGATAAATATGCGTTTTTTCGTGTATTAACTCAGTATCGCTGCGAAGCATTCCAGCCATCAATTCTCTTAATGGAGATATATTTTTTCTTATACTGATCATTTCCCTTTTGAGTCTTTGTATCGTATTGAGTGTATTTAAGCTTGGTTCAGAAGCCAATAGATCATCTTCGATCATTGCGACAGCATCATCCAAATTATCTATCAAAATAAAATTTTGGTCAACTATAGTATCCAGTATCGCATAGGCAAGATAATCCGATTGGGAACTTCTGAAACGACTTTTGGCACTTTTGATTCGTTGAATGATGGGTTGAATAAGATCATCTGCTTTTTCTTTGAACATGAAAACAAAATTTTTAAGAACCAGAAGACTTATCTGCTCATAACTGACAGTAAACGCTTCGTCTTCTGATAAGAGGCATTTGAGTACTATATAGAGGTAGTCATCATACTCTTCAAATTTGGGTCTTTGATGTGTATTGAGGATATCTTCGAGTACAAGCTGATGTATATCAAACATATTGCCGATCTTTTCTACGATATCAACATTTGACAGTCCTTCTATAATGACCCAGGTAATTGTTTCACTGTCTTTATATTTTAGAATTTCATCTACAGATCGAATCTGTTTTTCTTCAACATCCTCTTGACTGTAATCAACGATTGTTATTCTTGTTTCAGTGTGGTGGATCTCACCTACATGAATAAGTGAACCAGGAGGCAGACCTAACTTTTGGGAAGCATTGCTTAGAGATTTATTCATTTATTCCTGCCTGAAAAAGAGATTTACGTAAAAAGCCGGCTTAAAAATGATCCTTTTCCAGCCAACTTGTCTATAAGTTCAAAGTAGTAGGTTTCGTGTTTGAGTCCTACTTCCGGGTATTTAAGCTGTTCATCTTTGAGTACAGCTATGGTAAAAGGTACAGAACGTACCTTAAATGCAGATGCTAATTTCGGGTTTCTTGAGACGTCACACTTCACCACTTTCACACCATTTTCCTCGCCATACTTTTTAAGCCTCTCATCTATGAGTTTGCTAAGCATTTGACAAGGTCCACATGTGGGTGAGTAAAAGTCTATAAAGACCGGATCTTCGTTATTTTTTATAATATTTTCATAATTTGTGTCTGTAAGTTCCATATGTCATTGTATCTAGATTTTCTTTGTTTTTTAAGCGGATAGTAAGAGAAATAATTTACTATGTACTTGGTGTCCAACGCATAGGAAGCAGTTCATCAAGGGTCATATATTTTTCTTTAGAGAGATAGATTTTTGTCTTTATGTTCTTGTTATCGACTTGAAATAATAGTTCTCTACATCTGCCACATGGCGGTATAATGCCTTTTTCGTTCATTGCAACGATCATTTCGATCTGCGTTTCCCTGTTTTTTATCATTTCTGCAATGGCGGAATGCTCTGCACAAAATCCGATACCGCAGGCGACTTCTATGTTTATACCGGTATAAATATTCCCATGTGTAGTTAAAAGTGCAGCACCTACAGTTCCTGCAGAAAAATCAGGATCACTAAGATGATACTTTCCAACCATTTTATGTGCTATTTCAATCAATTTTTCTACACGCACGCTATCCCTTTTTCTTCTAGAATTTTATATTGCAGTATATCAAAATATTTGTAGTATTGAGAAAAAAGATATCAACACTATGCTCTTGGCATTATCACATATCACACCTTATGCACATTGATTGCGGTCATAAGTGATTTATGGGTATTATATTATGAATATGAGTAGAGCAAATTATCAAGAGGTAAAAGTGACGACAAGAGAATCCATTACAATACTAGAAAATAGAATGAATGAAGCGATCTTAGGTCAAAAGGATGTCGTTTCTAAACTGATCATGGGTTTGCTTGCTGATGGCAATATACTTGTAGAGGGATTACCAGGACTTGCAAAGACCAGAGCTGTACGTTCGATAGCAGATGCTATTGATGCTAAATTTTCTCGTATACAATTTACTCCGGACTTGCTTCCTTCGGATGTTATAGGTACTGAACTGTTATATAATGAGGATGGAAAACAAACATTTCACTTTCATGAAGGACCTATCTTTGGAAATATCATCTTAGCAGATGAGATAAACCGCGCGCCGGCTAAAATACAATCGGCTATGCTTGAAGCCATGGAAGAACGACAAGTGACTGTGTCAGGGCAAACGCATAAGCTTCCTAAACTTTTTATTGTAATGGCAACTCAAAATCCTCTAGAACAAGAGGGAACTTTTCCTCTGTCAGATGCACAAAAAGATCGTTTTTTTATGCATGTAAAGATCGACTATGTCAAAATGGAATCAGAGTTTAAAATGATTAAAATGATACAAGAAGAGAGATTTACAGAGAAGAAGGTACCTAAAGAGAAGATTTCCCAAGAGATGATTTTTGCTGCACGTATTGAAATTGCACAAGTGGAAATTAGTGATGATATTGGACACTATATTATTGAACTTGTCTTTGCAACACGGTATCCGCTTAGATATAGTAAGCAACTTGAAGTCATGATCGATGTTGGGGTGAGCCCGAGGGCATCTTTGGCGCTTACTCAATGTGCTCAAGCGCATGCATGGATGAAAGGAAGAAGTCAAGTAATACTTGAAGATGTGCAGGCTGTTGTTCACGATGTTTTTCGTCATCGTTTGATTAAAAGTGAACATACACGTATTCAAGGAACCCATAATGACGATATTGTCGATATCATTTTACAGCATGTTCCATTGCCAAAGTAGTGATGAAATATAAGCCCTGCCTCAATGGCTAAATCGAGTAAATAAAAAGAGAACAGATGAATCATATAAAAATAGAACTCAAACATACCACAGTAGAAAACCTAAAAAGCTTTTCAGAGATACTAAAAAAAGATATCAACACGATGATGGAAGAAGCACTTGAAGAGTACTTCGAGTCCCAACAGCAGAAACTCATGGAGAAAAACCAATTTGATGAGAATGCCATGACTAACCTGGACTTCGATGAGTTTTGGGATGATCTGGATATCTAGTTAGATGGTGAAACTTCAGCAGGAACTGGCACAGTTGCTAGAAAAAGAAATCCACTCTATAGACTTCTTTGCCAAAGGACAGTTAGGGGATATCTATAAAGTACATACCGCCAATGAAAGCTACATACTTAAAACTTCTAAGGCTTCTTCTGCACTTGGTATAGAAGCAAAAATGCTTAAAGATATGAATATATATGATATACCGGCTCCTAAAGTATATACCTTTAGTGAAACATATCTACTTATGGAATGTATAAAAGAACAGAAACAAGCCAAATGTACGCAAGAAATAGCGGCGGCAAAGGTATTGGCAGATTTGCATACGCTGACAAATGAGAGTCGCATGTATGGGTACTATTACGACACGACTATAGGACCTTTTAACCAATGCAATGAACAGACTCAGTATAGTTGGGGACTATTTTTAGGACAGATGCGCATCATGCCTATGGCAAAGATCTGTTATGACAAAGGGCGGATATCTAAACAGATGTTAGAGAGATTGGAGGGCTTATGCAGAGACCTATATAAACGTATAGACATGTCTTTGATTACGCCTTCATTCTTGCATGGAGACTTATGGAGCGGTAATATATTGTTTAATACGAACGGCGCTACCCTAATTGACCCTGCTATCTATTATGGTGACAAAGAGATGGAATTGGCCTTTATTTTGCTTTTTGACACTTTTGGAGAAACGTTTTTTAATGCTTATACTGAAGTACATTCTTTAAGCGAAGACTTCTATAAAAGTAAAGTACCACTGTATCAGATATATCCACTTTTGGTACATGTTGCACTCTATGGCGGCAGCTATACACGACAACTTGAACAAACACTCAAAAGGTTAAAAATATGAATAAATGGAATATAAGATCTATAATTAAAGAGATACTCACAGCAGCAGTGCTTTTGTTTATATTAACTAATATTATAAGTTACATCCGTAAACCTGAACTTGGATCAACACAGTTGCCCAAGATCGAAGCACAGCTTGTGGACGGAAGTACCTTTAAGGCCGAGGAGGGTAAACCTTTACTTTTGCATTACTGGGCTATATGGTGTCCGACATGCAAACTGGAAGCACCCAATATACAATTTGTTTCACAAAAATATAATGTGTTGACCATCGCTGTCAATTCCGGGAGTGATGAAAAAGTAAAAACATATATGAAAGAGAATGAACTAAATTTTAAAGTACTGAACGATGTAGATGGCAAATGGGCAAAACAATTTAAAGTAGAAGCATATCCTACAACATTTATCTATGACGGTAAAGGTGAGTTGCGGTTTACGGAAGTAGGATACACGACAATCGCAGGATTGATGGCACGATTGAAGATGGTAGAGTAGTAAATTTTTCTCTTGATGTACTCAATTTTTTTAGATATCTTAATAAATACATGACTTCTTATGAGGAAATGAGAGATATAGAAAAGTAATAGATGAAATCTATATACGATATAAGATATGTTACTATCTTCTCTAGCCATTATTTTTGAAGGTGTCAGCAATGAAACTTTTTTTACAAATCTCTCTTATTTTCTTCCTAATTACGCTCAGTCTTCATGCAGAACGCGAAAAAGTAAACGCTTCACTTGTCATCTCGGGAGGTGTCAGCCTTGGTGCATATGAGGCAGGGTATAACTGGGCATTGATTAGAATGCTGACTAAGGTAAAAACATCAAGTAAATTAGTAGATCCCGATCTGCGCTCCATTACAGGTGCCTCTGCAGGTTCCATTAATGCTTTGCTCTCTGCAATGTACTGGTGCCAAAAAGATTCTGTACCTTTAAGGAATCATGTTGATGACAATTTATTTTATGAAACATGGGTCAACCTTGGTATCGAAGACCTTGTCGTAAAAGGTGAAGACCCTAAAAATAAAAGTGCACTTCTCACCCAAAAAGGTTTAGACAAAAAAGGTGATATGATCATTGAACACCTCAAACAATCTATATTTAAAAAGAATTGTGAAGTAGCTTTGGGTGTTGCAGTAACAAAGGCTAGACCTATCGTTGAGACGATCAGCGGTATTGAGATTAAAAATCAAAACTTTTCCGTACCTCTTGCTTTTAAAGAAAAAAATGGACAAGGAATTGTTGTGAATAAAGTGCTGCCACCAAGCACCGACTTTTATATCTCTATACCCGGCATAGAAAAAGATAGAAAAAAAGCCATCAATCTCCTCTTGGCTTCCGGTGCTTTTCCCGGTGTTTTTCAACAAGTCAAATTGGACTATAATTATAAAGGCAAGAATCACTCACATTATTTTGTAGACGGTTCCTTATACGATAATGTGCCTTTAGATTTAGCCATTGCACTTGACAACAAGGCTTCAGATTTTTTCTTTATGAACCCAAGTAACATGAGAAAAGAAACCATCAAAGCGAACGAAGATGAAGAAGAACAGTTACCTGTAGGTTTTCTCACTCCCAATCTTTTACCATTATTTAGCAGTTTTGACATCATGCAATCCGTGAAACTTTATGAATCAATCAATCAGCATTTTAGAGGTAATTCCGACAAAAAACTAATACTTTCATCACGATACCATCCTATTACAGGTAAATATTTAGGACATTTTGGAGCATTTTTAGACCAAAATTTCCGTGTATATGATTATTATGTCGGTGTGTATGATGCTATCTACCATATTGCGGCTGCTTTTAAAAGAAACTTTCCTCAGAGCTTTGAAGAAAGGTCTCAAATAGAAATTATGAATTATTTGAAAACAGTGTTAGGCATAGATGAAAACCCTGAAGCATTAGCGGCATACACTTTATTTTTAAATACTGAGTTTCATCACCTGGAACCAAAAACTACAGATCGTTTCTCTGCTATTTACAATGCATTTAATCTGAAAAAACCTGATGCAACACGTTATGATAATGCAGAATTTAAAATATTTCTCACCAAACTTGATATGAGGTATCTGGAAAAATCTGAAAACTCTTTCCTTACATATGCAAAGAAAGATATTGACAATTGGTATAAAAGACCTTTAAGACGTATCATTAGCCGTATCGTTACACTGGAAAATGATAGAGATGAAACTGGAAAAAGTGCTTCTTTTGGTGTAGAAACTGCCATTGTAGCTTGGGCAGCAACTTCTTTCACCAAAGAGAAACAAGGTTTTGAATTCTTATCAGTAGATGTACCTGAAGATGAAGGGAAAGCAGGGTTAAGAGCAGCATTGAGATTTTTACCCGGAGAAGTTGCAGTAGATATAAAAAATGGTGGAACGAGCTTCGGATATACGGCCCTTTATTATCCTGAAAATAAAAATATTATCTCTGGTTTTGAAGGAAAAGCTTCTTATATTGCAATCCATGATTCACCTGATTTTGTACGTGGAGACATAGGTGTATTTAAAGAATATAATGATTTCTTGAAGTTAGGAATAGGTGTAAGTTTCTTTGGAAATGTGGATGGTTCATTCTATGAACGAGACAGTGCCTATGGATTCAACACCTATGTAGATGTTTTAGAGATATTCAGACTGACCTATGTGCGAAGAGATGGAGATGCATATGCTAATAATCACATCTACTTCGGTATAGAAAATATACCTAGTCTTATTTATTGGTTGAACCGATAAATACTTGACCCATATAGCATATATTGATATTTCATTATATCTTTAAGTATATAACGATATACTTTCCGTTATATATCTTAGTATATAAGGAAAGAAATGGAACTTTCATCAAAGCTTACTTTGGAAATGTTAGGTAAACCTTTTTTACTTGAGAAGCGTATAGAGTTGCTTCGTGCGATAGAAGAATATGGCTCCATCTCCAAAGCAGCGAAAGCAGTACCTATGAGCTACAAAAGTGCCTGGGAAGCAGTTGATTCGATGAACTCTCTTTCACCCGAACCCATCGTTATTAGAGAGACAGGTGGAAAAGATGGTGGTGGTACGACTATTACTATATACGGTAAACAACTTTTAGAAAACTATGCAGTACTCAAAGAAGAGCATACACGTTTTTTAACAAGGTTATCAGAGTTGACAGATATAGAAAGTGGTTCATTTAAGACCATA
>JAPHUJ010000019.1 GCA_026193735.1 Sulfurovum sp. | reverse complement strand
CAGAGTATCGTTTTAGACAAGATCTTGCTCTATTCCCTTATAGTAGATATGTTAATTGTGGTGATTTTATGAGATATAAATTCGTAGTATTGATTTTCCTTATTTTTTGGGGTGTAATGATCACAAGACTTTATCATGTCAGTATTAAGTCCAATTTTTACTATGAAAAATTGGCAAAAGATAATATAGAAAGAAAGCAATTTATCAAACCGGTGAGAGGGGAGATAATGGATATTCATGGAAAACTACTGGCTATGAACCAGATAGGTTTTTCTCTCTCCATTGCACCACATTTGAAAGAAAAGAATCATCATTTGGAAAGTGTGATCGACACATTGGTTGAAACATTTCCAGACCTCAATAAAACGGTGATGTTAAAAGTGTATAAAAAATACAACTCTCCTTATAATCATAAATATATTAAAGTAGTTGATTTTATACATTACGCAGATATGATGGGCGCATATCCAAAATTAAGTTTAGTAGAAAATATTAACATAGAAGCAGAAACAAAACGCTATTACCCTTATGGAAGGTATGCAGCTCACATTGTTGGATACACAGGACGATCAAATAAAAAAGAAAATGAAAATGACCCGGTAGTCAATGAAGTAGGTAAAGTAGGAAAAAGTGGTTTAGAACGTTATTATAATGGTGTTCTACAAGGTGAACTGGGCTTTGAGGTCAGTAAAGTAACTGCAACGAACAAAGCTATAGAAGTACTTGAAAAAGAACTTCCAAAAGACAATAAAAATATACTTCTGAATGTAGATATAGACCTTCAAAAGATGATTTATGAACGTTTCGGAGAGCATACCGGTGTTGCTATTGTTATGCGAACCAATGGTGAGGTATTATCAGCAGTAAGTTATCCATCATATGATCCCAATCTTTTTGTGGGAGGTATCAGTACCAAAGACTGGAAAGCTTTACAAGATGATCTTGCACATCCTTTTACCAACAAGTTTATACATGGAACGTATCCTCCCGGTTCCAGCATAAAAATGGGTATGGCTTTGGCATTTTCAAAAGCTTTGCCTAATTCTCTTGGCGCAGATGAATATTGTAATGGACATATTACACTTGGAACAAGTAAACATAAGTTCAGGTGTTGGTCAAGGTGGGGACATGGTAATGTAGGCTTGAGAAAAGCTATACGTGAGAGTTGTGATGTCTATTTTTATAATAAAAGTTTAAAAGTCGGTATTGATGCCATGGCAAAACATCTCCGTACATTTGGTTTAGGTGTAAAAACAGGTGTTGATCTGCCACGTGAATATGCAGGTGTGATACCAGACAAAGCATGGAAGAAGAAACGTTATAATCAGCCATGGTATCTTGGTGAGACAGTCATCTCTGCAATAGGACAAGGCTATGACTCGGTCACACCTTTACAAGTAGCACGTTACACGGGTATGATCGCTACTTCAACGCTTGCTACTCCACATATTGCAAGAGAGATAGATGGTAAAAAGATCGAACCTGAAGTGAAGTCTTTGGATTTTGATACATACTATTTGAATGAGATCAGAAAAGGGATGTATGATGTGTGTAATATACGAGGTGGAACAGCATTTGCTACGATGAGCAAACTGCCTATTGTTGTTGCAGGTAAAACAGGTACCTCACAAGTTACTTCCATCCCCCAATCAACACAAAAACGTCTCAAAGAGGAAGAATTGGCCTATTATCATCGTTCACACGCTTGGATCACTACTTATGCTCCCTATGAAGATCCTAAATTTATAGTGACCGTGCTTGTAGAACATGGTGGACATGGTGGTAGTACTGCAGGTCCTATCGTAGCAGATATCTACAAATGGCTTTATAAAAATGGATATTTTTCTAAGGCAGTAGTGCCTGTAGATGGTATGGATAAAAATAGTACCAAATAATACTTTACATACTTTGTAAAGTATTGTTTAAAAAGAGTCCTAAGATGATGATGAGGCTGATACCTGCTGATTTGGTGTAGAGTTTGTTTGCTGTGATGAAGACAAGAAGAAGGGTTGCTACTATCATTGTA
Organism: Sulfurovum sp.; assembly: GCA_026193735.1. Taxonomy (GTDB): domain Bacteria; phylum Campylobacterota; class Campylobacteria; order Campylobacterales; family Sulfurovaceae; genus Sulfurovum. The sequence goes on along the minus strand of JAPHUJ010000019.1, from coordinate 1,453 downwards.
GCAATGTCGAAGATGTATGCGGGAGCATCAATAGTCATAGGGTTTGTGAGTGCTGCAGCACCGAGAACTACTGTAGTGTTTGCCATGTTTGAACCAATGATGTTTCCTATAGCCATATCGACTTTACCTTTGACCGCTGCAGAAACACTTACAACCAACTCCGGTAATGATGTACCTAATGCAACCAGGATAATACCTATGATCCACTCTGAGATACCAAAGTTTTTAGCTATTTCAGAAGCACTTTCTACAGTGAAATGTGCACCTATGATGACTAAGACAAAACCACCTAAAAGTATAGGTATGATCTTTGTCCAAGAAAAAGTACTTATGTTGAGATCTTCGAAATCCTCTTCAGGTATGTTTTTTGCATCCTGAAGAAGAAATACAAGGTAAGCTCCCATTAAAAGTAATAAAAGCGATGCATCAAATCTGGAGATCACACCATCAAGTATCATTAAAATAAATACAAGTACCGGTACCAATGCCCATGTACTGTCTTTTGCAAAGAAATCTCTGCTTGGATTGATCTTTGTTGCTATAAGAAATACAGTTGCTAATACAAGCGTGATGTTAAGTACATTACTCCCTATCACATTGGCTATGGCTATATCAGGTTTATGATTTAAACTCGCAGCAATACTTGCAGCCATCTCAGGTAAAGAGGTTCCAAGGGCTATGAGTGTTGCACCGATGATAAACTCTGGTATGTTAAACTTTAAAGCAATGCGTTCACTCTGGTTAATAATGAGGTCTGCACCCCAGATCAATACGCCCATGGCGATAACAAAAATAACAAAATTCAAAACTAATACTCCTCAGTTCTTACGATTAGACTATTGGGTAGATCAAACTGTTCTATGAGCTCTTTTTCTCTCATTCTCATCTCACCATCATCACATTCATGATCAAAGCCTAGAAGATGCAGCATGCCATGGATGAACAATAATGAGAGTTCATCTTGAATACTATGTCCAAATGTTTCTGCTTTCTCTTTTACATATGACTCTGCGATAATGATAGACCCTAATGGCATACCAAATATTGACTGTTCTGTAAAAGGAGCTTCCACAGGAAAAGAAAGTACATCAGTAGCACTGTTCTTGCCTCTATACTCAGCATTGAGTTCCTGAATCGTTTTGTCATCTGTAATGATGAGCTCCACCTCTTTAGTAGAGAGTGTTTGTGCTATCTTTTCCAATGCTTCTAAATCGACTGCTAATGTTGTTTGATTATCTAAATCTATCATGCTCGAAGTTTACCCAAATCTTGGTAAAATGATAGTAAAAATAATTTGGAGATGCAACAATGGGATTCAACAAACTGGGAAGTACAGTTTTTATGAGAAATCATTTTGTGATTTCCTGCATCAGCCTGTTGGGCTGGAAATGAAGGAAAATAGACAATGAAAAAAGCAGTATGTATTATTTCTGGAGGTATGGACAGTGCTTTG
>JAPHUJ010000238.1 GCA_026193735.1 Sulfurovum sp. | reverse complement strand
TGGTTATCTCCAAATCAGGCAGTACAGTTGAGACTTTTTCTATTTATAAATATATCTATTATTTGCAAAATGATCCTTCTTCTTATACATTCATTACAGATCCAGGCTCTCCATTGGATCAATATGCAAAAGAGATCAATGCTTCTGTTCTGCCTCTTCCCGATAATGTTGGCGGTAGATTTTCAGTACTCTCAACAGTTGGACTGGTTCCTTTGGCCATGTGCGGTATAGATATCAAGTTGTTATTGGCAGGTGCAAGATCGATTAAAAACAGTTTTTTTGCACACGGATATACACAGGATATGCTTCTTAATAAAGCGGTCTATTATGCAAAAAATCATGCTCGTTACAATATCAACTGTATTTTTGCCTATTCTGAAACACTCAAATATTTTTGCCAATGGTATGTGCAACTTTGGGGTGAAAGCTTAGGTAAACATCAACGTCATAGTGCCTTTCATGTTGGACTTACGCCTATTGGTCTTATCGGTCCAAAGGATCAACACTCTTTTCTGCAGCTTATTATGGAAGGCACCAGAGACAAGTCTGTTACCTTTATCAAGATTGAAGATTTTCATGAGAATATCACTATACCAGACATTACATTACCACATTTAGAATCTTTAGACAGCTTAAATAATCTTCCTTTCTCAAAACTGATCAATATGCAATGTGACTCTGTGATAGAAGCGTTATTGGACCAAGAGGATATACCTTTAGATACGATTACCATTCAAAGTGTGACAGAAGACAATATCGGTTCTCTTATTTTTTATTATGAACTACTCACTTCTCTTGTGGGTGAACTCATAGATGTAAATACCTATGATCAGCCTGGTGTGGAAGCAGGAAAAATTATTTTAAAGAAAAAATTACAAGCAGAATAAGACGTAATAAAACACTATGATCTAGGCATTCATATTTTGTATTAAGTCGTCATTACACTTATGGTTTGAATGGGTGTATTATTTAGTATGTCTCTAGTATATTATGTGTGTTTATATCTTATACAGTACTAAATATTCAAGAGGTATTGAGTGATTAAAGATTACGCAATGTACTATGTTTATTATCATTTTATAATGCTATAATAATTGGAATACATCATAAAATTTAAGGTAAAGGTATTATTCAATGCTAGAAAAGTCAACAGAGCTACACAAGAGATTTTGGGACATATTTGCTCAACAAGACAGACAAAAGATCAATGAATTTCAAACATATATGGATAAATTTGCCGTAAACTTCAATCTTTATAAAGATGGAAATTTCATAGAGCAATCTTTGCCCTTTGATGTCATACCCCGAATTATTTCAAAACAGGAATTTTCCAAGATCGAAAAAGGACTCATACAAAGGGTGACTGCGTTAAACCTTTTTTTAGAAGACTTATATACTGATGCCAAAATTGTAAAAGAAGGCATCATCCCTCAGGAGTTTGTGGACAGCGCAAGCGGTTATTTAAAAGAATTTGTTGGATTTTCACCCTCAAAGAAGGTAAGAACCCACATCAACGGCATCGATCTTGTTAAAGACTCTTCGGATGATGAATGGGTTATTTTGGAAGACAATCTTCGTGTGCCAAGCGGCGCAAGCTATCCTCTTTCTATACGAGATACTTACAGAAAAATTTATCCTGATTTTTTTGAAAATCTTAAAATTGAACCTATTAAAGATTACCCGAAGATCATCCAAAATGCTATGGATTATGTAAACACCGGAGGTATCAATGTTGTGTTAACCCCAGGAAGATTTAATTCTGCTTATTATGAACACAGTTATCTTGCTCAAGAAATCGGTGCTCAGCTTGTACGTGCCCATGAGCTTGTTGTCATAGATAAAAAAGTATATTTCAAAAACTATAATGGGAAAAAGGTACTTGTTGGTTCCATCTACAAAAGACTGGATGATGAATTTATAGATCCTGAGTTTTTCAACCCGGAAAGTCTCATTGGTGTACCGGGACTTATCGGTGCATATCTAGCTGGAAATGTTGCATTGATGAATGCTGTTGGAAATGGTGTTTCTGATGATAAGGGTATTTACTATTTTGTGCCTAAAATGATTGAGTATTATCTTGGAGAAAAACCTATTTTAAAAAATGCACCAACGTATCTTCCTTATTTTAAAGAAGATATGGATTATGTAATGAATAACATGGAAAAACTGGTTATTAAAGATGTTGCAGAGGCGGGAGGTTATGGGGTTTTATTTGGACATTCTATGACTGCGCTTCAGATCAAAGATCTAAAGGCTACGATCAAAGCTGAGCCAAGAAGATTTATCGCACAGGAACTTATAGAGTTTTATGATGAGAAGTGTTATCTCAATAATCAGTTAGAAGACAGAAAAGCAGATTTTAGAGCTTATGTTGTTATGGGAGAAGATGTGAAGGTATGGAACTGTGGTTTGACACGATATGCACTTGAAGCAGGAAATTACCTGGTAAATTCTTCTCAAGGTGGCGGTTTTAAAGATACTTGGGTAATGGAGTTATAAGATGGAACAATTATTAACAGCAAACGTAGCCACTAGTATGTATTGGCTTGGAAGGTACTTGGAGCGTATAGAAGGTACACTATACGAGATTGACAAAGCATATGATCAGATCATAGATGTAGATAAAAAAGCAGGTATAGTACTTTATGAAAAATTTGATATCGATTTAAAATATCTCACAGCAATGGATTTTTTAGATAAGTCTATTAGGGGTGATCATGTAGCAAACTTGGCTGTAATGATGCAAAATGCGAGAGAAAATGCCATTATCTCTCGTGCAAATATTGACGAAGCAGCATTTGGTGAGATCATAGCCTTGAATGACCTCTTTCAAAATATGCAAAAAAGCCCGATTCATATTGATTATAATGATATTGACAAAGCACTTTCTTTGATCAATGAAATTTGGGGAGCACATGCAAGGAGGGGACACAGAAAATGCAGTGATTACTTTTTAAAACTGGGTAAACTGGTTGAAGAAGTAGATTTCCGTTTAAGATTTAACCGAGGTACAAAGATGACATCGATCATTGTGGCGGAGATTGATGCGATTTTTAAAATTCTAGATCCTGAATTAGATTTAGCACAAGGATGCGCCCTGGATACACAAGCAAATATGCTGACCTGTATCAATGAAGCAATCGACAAAATCATTATCAATGATTAGTACCCTTAACTAAACTATAAAAGCCAGTAGTATCTATCTGTTCTACTGCTGACTTTGACTCTGACTTTGTGTACTACGTTCAATTATATTTTCTTCTTCTTTTCTTACATCTACCATAACAGATAATCTACTGTTACCACTACTCATGACCACACCCTTCAAAGGTGAAATATCATGATAATCTCTCCCCGATCCCAAAAGTATATGCTGATCTTTTGGCATAATGTTATTTGTTGGGTCAAATTCCACCCAGCCGGCATTGGGTATATATACAGAAAACCAAGCATGAGATGCATCCGTACCAAAAAGTTTCTTTTTCCCGACTGGAGGTAAGGTTTCT
>JAPHUJ010000044.1 GCA_026193735.1 Sulfurovum sp. | reverse complement strand
TGAGTGTGCGGAAGCATGTCCAAAAGAGATCAATCCTATTGAAAAAATCGGAAAACTTCATAATCTACAATTTGTGCATGGTGTAGCTGAGAGTAATGTAGCTACTCGTCATGCAGAAGGTTTCTTAAGAGGTATGAAGAAAACCGGTTACTTGGATGAAGCGGATATTGTTACGTACTCTGAGGGTTATTTAGGTATGTATAAACATATTGGTACAGCGATGAAGATGATGAGAAGTGGTAAGATCCATTGGCATTCAGGTATACCATTTATTAATAGTATTCCAAAAATTAAAAATTTAGATGAACTTCAAAAACTCATTGAAATTTCACAAACAAATAAACTGTAAGGAGAAAAGATGAGCCAATTACATTATGCATTATTTACAGGGTGTACAGCAAAACAATCTACACCTGAGTTGCTTTCATCTACTCTTGCAGTAGCTGATAAATTAGGTATAAAAATCACGATTTTAGAAGAAGCATCTTGTTGTGGTGCGAGTCACCTACAAGACTTTGACGAGTTTTTAGCGCACGTTCTTAACGCTAGAAACATCTGTTACGCAGAAAAACTGGGTCTAACGATGATCACTATCTGTAATACCTGTCAGCTTAACTCTGCTATGACCAAACATGCTTTAGACACTAACCCTGAACTAAAAGCTCGTGTAAATGAAAAATTAGCAGAAGTGGGACTGGAGTATAAAGGTACATCTGAGATCAAACACTTCCTCTATGCTATCATAGATGAGTATGGTTTGGAGAATGTTAAAGAGAAAGTTACCGTGCCACTTAGTCACTTGAACATCGCCCCATTTTATGGTTGTCATAACATCAGACCCTCTGAGTTACACGAAGATTCAAATGGACACGAAAACCCATATACACCTAATTCACTTGACCGTCTGATAGACGCACTTGAGGGTAACCCGGTGAACTATGAGAGTAAAAATAAATGTTGTGGTTTCCATGTAGAACTTCAGGCAAACCACACTTCAGAAGTATTGGCAGGTAATGCCCTACTTGATGCTATGGACAACAACGCTGATATAATGGTAACACCATGTCCTCTTTGTCACCTCAAAATGGATACGTACCAAGACAGCATCGGTAAAGTCATGGGTCGTGATGTAGAACTCCCAGTGCTACACATGCCACAAATGGTCGCACTAGCTCTTGGCTGTACAGAAAAAGAGATAGGACTTAAATTCCATGTTCAGAAAGCTACTCAGCTCTATACTGCGTAGGTAATAATATTACCTACCTTTGTTCCCATAGTTTTTGTGGGGACGCCTACTTTACTTAAAATTACAAAAACAACTCCAATACATAATAATGAAGTAGCACATTACATAAAAATTTGTTACATTAAAATTTTTTCCAAAAAGAAGAACTGAATAAAATGAGTACAGTATAAAATTCTAATCTACCTATTATCATTCCTATGGATAAAATGATCTTATCAAAATCATTAAAAAACCCAAAGTTATCAATTGGCCCTACAAGAGAAAAACCAGGTCCAATATTTCCTACTACAGCTATTGCACCAGATATAGCTGTCATAGCATCAAAACCTCTTGCATAAATATAAGCTGTCATTAAAGCCGTTGTTAAAACATATAAAAAGAAAAAGCCAAAGGTTGATGCTAATATTTTATTATTTAGTTTTGCACCATCAACAAAGACGGAGAGAAATGCATTGGGATGCAAAATTCTTTTAAATTCTGCAAATAATGTTTTAAAGATCACAACATATCTTATCACTTTGATACCACCAGCCGTAGACCCGGCATTTCCGCCTATAAGCATAGCTATTAATATTATGGCTATAGCGGCATGATGCCAGGAACCATAGTTTATAGTAGCAAATCCGGTTGTAGTGATAACCGATGATATGATAAAGAATGAATGTTTTGCAGAATCATATATTGCATCTCCCGTTATGTCAGAGTGGACAAAGGTTAGTATTGTCCCAAGTATTAGAAAAATAGTTATATACCATTTAAATTCATCTGTTTTATATCCACTGGTGTCATAGTATAAAAGTTTCAAATGGGCTAAAAAGTTTACACCTGAAAGTATCATAAAAATAGTTGTAACCCAAATAATACCATCGCTATTAAAGTAGGCAATCGAATTGTTTTTTGTTGAAAATCCACCGGTTGAGATCGTTGAAAAAGCATGATTTATCGCATCAAACCAACTCATACCAAAAAATTTCAAAAGTATCATATCCAGAATAGTTAAAACAATATATACAGCCCATAAACTAAGTGCAGTATCTTTTATTTTTGGCGTTAACTTGTCGAGTGAAATACCGGTAGATTCTGCTTTAAAAAGGCTAAGACTTCCAGTTGGATTAATAATAGAGAGTAATCCAACGCCCAAAACAATAATACCCATACCACCGATCCAATGCATTAAAGAGCGATGAAATAAGATCATTTTCGGTAATGCTTCTATGTCACTGTATACCGTAGCACCAGTTGTTGTAAAACCGCTAATTGCTTCAAATATGGCAGATGCAAAGGAAATATCTGAATAAAGAACTAAAGGTATAGCACCAGCAACACCCAGTAGGATCCATAATAAATTTACAGTTAATATACTTTCTTTTATGGTTAAATTGATGGTATGATTTTTGAGAATAAGCCATATGAAAATATTTGTCAATGTAAAAATAATATCGAAATAAAAAAATTTATTATAGGATTCATTATGTATATATCCTATGATTATATCCGCGAAAAAGAATATCCCTAAAGTCAAACCGATAATGCTTAAAAGCTTAAAAATATTTTTAAAGTCCATACATCCAAACTTTTATTTTATGTGCAAATTTTGTTGTACAAAATGCTGCAATAGTGTCTTTTTCTTCAATTGTAATTTTTTCATTAAAATGTATAAGCTGTTCATCTCTAATAATAAATAAGAGTAATTTATCGGGTATTTTTAGTGCTTTGATCGTTTTACCTATCAGTCTTGAATTTGAAAAAATTTTACGCATATAAAAAGTTGATTTACCTCCGCAATACATTCTTTCGGTAATTATTCCATTTGTATTTATCTCTTCAAGTATCGAGTGGTACGTACTCACTTTTGGACCTCTGACAACTATGAGTCCAAGAGAGTGCATTATATTATAGTATTGCATATCATTATTGATCACTACAACCTTATTGATACCATGCTCTTGCGCTTCTATTGCTTTTATAATATTATATTCATCATTGTTAGTAGCAACAATGATCATATCTGCATGTATAAGACCTTCATCTTCATACATATCTGACGAAGAGTATTTTGAATTGATAACCATAGCTTTGCCTTCAAGCTTTTCTTCTGTTATCTCACATAATTCTATGTCGTTTTCAATGATCTTTACTTCTATATTGTTTTCAATAAGCACCTGCGCTATGCTTCTACCTAAATGATCTGCACCAAAGATCACACACTTTTCTATCTTTGTTGGAGCTGTAGTTTCAAGTTGCAAACAAATTGTTTTTATATTTTCATCATTACCAAATAAATAAATTAAATCATTTGGTTGGAGTAATTCATTCTTTTGGGGAATAATGAATTCTTTACTTCTTTCAATACCTACTAATGCGACATTATTATAATTAGGAATTAGAGGTTCAATATTTTTAGAAATTCTTACAGATATGAGTTTAAATTCAGTATGTTTAAATGCTTTTACATTATTTGCTTTTGGATATTTTAGCAGAGTGGCTATAGATTTAGAAGTCAGTTGGATCGGAAATACTGTTTTATCTATACCAATTTTTTCTTTTATTGAACTTTTAGCAAAAAAATCATTTTGCAGTCGTATAAATTTTCTTTCAATTGTAATAATATCATTCGCAATAATAGTTGAAATAATATTAGCATCATCTGAGTTTGTAACTGCTATAAATAAATCAATATTTTTATCCATTGACTTTTCATATGTCAGCGGGTCTTCTATATTTCCTTGAATTGGTAATATGTCCAAGTTTTCTTGCAATCTTTTCAATGCTTCACCATTTTTATCAATTACCGTAACATTGTGACCGATTGAAAGAGTCTTGGCAAGGTTATATCCAACCTTACCGGCACCAGCTATAATAATATCCATTTTTACCCTTTTAAGTTTATTTACGATTCTCTTTTCGTAATATAACTTCTCTCTTTTTTAATGAAGTAATTTTTACATTGGAATGACACCTCATAATCTAGACACTTGTCATTCTAGTAAAAAACTAAGTATCTGAATTCCCAATATTATACCTTTTTTCACGTTCAGAAAGATATTCATCTTTATACGGTGTAATTTATATTTACACTACCCTCATTTTTACAGATAAACTATAGGAAGAATAGATCGATATATTTACTTTTTTAACACAAATTTAACATAAATATTATAATATAAGTAAATACAATTAATAGGATGGAATTATGAAAAAAATGTTAATGTTTATATCAGCGTTGTTTATGATAGGTTCAAGTAGTTTTGCTGAGGAAATGAAGCAAGAGATGAATGAAACGCAAACAGGCAAAAAAATGCCTATGCAATTTCAGGCCGTCTCTTCCGATAAAGCGCAAATACTCCAAGAGGGTGAAAACAAAATGTATTGTCCTAAATGTGGAATGACACTTCCAATGTTCTATAAGACAAATCATGCTGCTAATGTAGATGGTAAGGTAGAGCAGTTTTGTTCTATTCACTGTTTGGCTGAAAGAATGGCTGATGGTGTGAAAGTGACTGGAATTAAAGTGGTTGATAATACTACTCTCAAGTTTATAGATGTACTAAGATCATGGTATGTAGTGGGCAGTACTAAACCTGGTACTATGAGCATGACCAGCAAATATGCTTTTGGTAAAAAGTCTGATGCTGAAAAATTTGCGAAAGAGTTTGGTGGAAAAGTGATGACATTTTATGCTGTTTTGGATTCTGTAAAAAGTACTCTTGCAACTGAGAGTGCTATGATACATGAAAAGCAGGCTATGGTTGCGCAAAAAGGTGAAATGATGTATAAAAATATGTGTACGCCTGTAGATGTAAATTTTACCAGTACTGCTGAAGCTAAAACATACTTAACAACACAAAAACCTTGTGGTGATATTGAAGGTGGGCAACTACAAGCAATCGGTATTTACTTAAACTTACGTAACAAGTAAGATTCCCGGTGAAACAGATTTTCTTAGCTGCTTTTTTAATTTTTGGGCTAGTATATGCTGAAGGACTCTCCCCTTCCAAATATGCCAAGCTTGTTCAGAGGGGTGAGAAAGTGGCATTAAAACTTTGTGATGAAAATAAACTATCCCAAATTAAAAGTGAACAACTCCATGATATCCTTCAACAGATTGAAACCATAAAACCGTGTATTACACTCAATGCGCGAAACAAAGAAGCCTTAGCCTATTTTCTCATGGCCGGTCAGTCAGAGAATTTGACAGATGTTAAAGGAGAAATGGATGTCCCTAAAGCAGTTAAATGTCCTGTTTGTGGTATGTTTGTCTCTAAGTATCCTAAATGGGCTGCACGCATAGAAATAGCAGCCAAAAAGGATATAATTGAAAAGCACTATTTTGATGGTGTAAAAGATATGATGAAGTTTTACATCTTCGACATAGATTTCCCTTATGATAGAAGCAAAATAGTTCACATCGAGGTTACAGACTTTTATACGCTTAAAGTGATAAATGCACGTAAAGCTTTTTATGTTGTAGGTTCAGATGTCTATGGTCCTATGGGTAATGAGCTCATACCTTTTCTTACCAAAGAGGCAGCACAAAACTTTATGACTGATCATAGAGGTGAGAAGATCATCAGCTTTGATGATATCACACCCAAGCTCGTTATGGGGCTTGATGGTTTAGAATATACCGAATAATTCATAGGAAATACGTTTGATAAAACCTTTTGTAGCTTTTGCCGTCTTATTGGTTATCTTGTTATTTTCTATGAGCTTACATTACGGACTTTTCCCTTATAGTAAAGCCACAAAAACCATGCAAGAGATGACCGCACTTACACATATGACACACCTCTCTTTAAGTGTAGGCTACGATGAGTCAGTTTATAATAGTACCTACCCTGAAATGACGGCATTGGGCAGAATGGATTTCGTTTATGAACGCTAATGCTTTTTGGCACTTCCTCACCCTTCAACTTTTTAAAGAACGAAGTAAACACTTAAGCGTGATCGTGATATCAGCGATGATACTTTTTTTACTTTCTTCTGTACTTTTTATCTCTTCTTCCATACGTTTTTCTTTAGAAGAGACTTTAAAGGTTCAACCAGACTTTGTAGTCTCACGTGTACAAGGTGGTATATCTGTCCCTACCCCTATGATATGGGAAGATGAACTTATTGATATCTATGGTGTGAGTAATGTGATCCAAAGAGTCTATGGGCGATATTTTTTTAAAGCTAAAGAGAGATCTTTTCTTATAGTTGGTGTAGATTTTCTTGAAGAACAAAGCCATGAAAATCTTCAAAAACTTATAGCCAAAACCGACATCAAAGCCTTTTTGAATGGTAGTAAAATGTTAGTAGGAGAAGGTGTAAAGACATATTTGGATGCACACTTTTACAAAGATGATTACAATTTTTTAACACCTGAGGGAACCTTTGAAAAAGTAAATATTTTTAAAACCCTTCCCTTCCAAAGTAATCTCATAGCCAATGACATGATGGTCATGCCCATAGACTTGGCCCGAAAAATCTTAGGATATAGTGAAGAAGAGGTATCAGACATTACGTTTAACGTTCCTAATCCGGATGAGTGGGACATGATGACCGACAAAGTCTCTGCCTTGCATTATGATCTTCAAGTAGTCAATAAAAAAGATGTACAAAAATCCTATGAAAACCTCTACAACTATAAAGGAGGTCTATTTCTTATCCTCTTTTTAGTCGTGTTGAGTACTTTTACTTTAATACTCTACCAACGTTACAGCATGGTCTACTCTTCAGAACGACGGAATATAGGTTTACTGCGTGCACTGGGATGGAGTATTAACGATGTGTTGAAATTTAAATTCACTGAGACACTTGTCATAGTATTTGCCTCTTATATCTTAGGTGTATTCTTCGCATATGTGTATGTTTTTGTTTTGGGTGCACCCTTACTTAAAGAAGTTTTTTTAGGTGGTCAAAACTTACAGAACACACTAACATTTGTTCCGGTGCTTGACTTTTCAGTACTGACTTCTATTTTTCTTATCTATGCTCTGCCATTCATAGCAGCAGTATTGATACCTGTATGGAGAGTCTCTGTAACTGAGCCCAAAGAGGCCATGCTATGAGTAATAAGACGATGATACAGATAGAAAACCTCTATAGAACATTTCACCATGCGGGTAATGCAATGCCCGTGCTTAAAGATATAAACCTAAGCATAGGACAAGGTGAGTGTGTCGTACTGAAAGGTGTGAGTGGCAGTGGTAAAACAACCCTTCTCTCGCTTATAGCAGGACTTGACAAACCCAGTTCAGGTAAAGTCCTCATAGAAGGTGAACCCATAAGTAAACTGCCAGATCTATTTGCTTCCGAACTACGTGCCAAAAAGATAGGTATGATCTTTCAGCATTTCAATCTTTTTGAACATTTGTCTGTAAATGAAAATGTCACTATCCCTCTTATTCCTTCTGGATTAAAAATGAAAGAGATACATGAAAAAGTGGATGATGCACTGAAAGTTGCAAACATCATGCATAAAAAAGAAGTCTTGGCAAGCAGGCTATCTGGTGGAGAGAAACAGCGTACAGCAATCGCTAGAGCGTTAGTAGCCAGCCCGAACATCATTCTTTGTGACGAGCCCACTGCCAATCTTGACAGAGACAATTCACTGTTATTCATCGAGATACTCGGCGAGTTACATCGCATGGGCAAAACCATCGTAATTGCTACTCATGATCCTTTGTTTGATAGCTTATCATTTGAGAGTACCGTCATACCTATGGTCGATGGCATGATAGGTTAAAGGTGTTCTGATGAATGAAGTACTTCTCTCAAATCAGATCATTGTCTTTCTCCTCAGTGAATCTACACTTTTTATCCTGCTTCTTGTTGCGTTTGTTGTATCCTTAAAAGTTTTGGTTAAATGGGATTTTGAGAGCTTCATGCCATTTCAGTTTGCTTTAGAAAGACAGGCTTATTTGGTGAGTACCATTATTCTTTTTGTCTTTGTGATGAAGTTTATTTTGGTCGTCTATTTTATTTTCAGTATAGATGCATTGTCGCTTTTGTTGCCCGGTGCCATGTGTGGTGCAGGAGTCATAAAAGCCAACGTATACGGTTCATATCTTTTAGTATTAAAATTATCCATACTCTTTTTATTGACCCTTTGGTTCTATATACACTATTATGATATGCGTACTAAAAACCATCAATGGTTCAAGCATAAGTCATGGCTTTTTAGCCTTATCTTTGTGTTCATTGTTTTGGAGTTAGGCTTAGACTTTAGTTACTTTTCAAACATAGACACGCATCTGCCTGTAAGCTGCTGTTCGGCACTTTTTGGTCAACTTGAAGGTGCTAACCCCCTTCCCTTTGGTTTATCTGTCTCGTTACTGTTAGTATTATTTTATTTGCTCTATATTTTGGTCATTTTAAGCCTTAAAAGTGGGTACACATTACTTTATATACTTACGAATATACTTTTTGTTTATATCGCTTACTATGCGGTAGTTTACTTTTTTGGTACATATGTTTACCAACTTCCTACGCATAAATGTCCATTTTGTATGTTACAGGCAGAGTATGCTTATGTAGGGTACCTTTTATGGGCATCACTTTTTATGGGAACATATATAGGATTAAGTGATGCTATCTCTACTCTATGGTTAGGAAAAACAGATCCTAAGTCGAAAAATATTGTTGTATGGTTGCTTAGCTTGTTTGTGCTATTATGCACAGCATATGTGGCAGTTTACTACCTGAGAAATGGTGTATTATTATAAATGGAGTCTTTATGAAGAAACTTTTACCCCTGCTTGTCATCTTTGTAATCATTAGTATTATTGCTATTATTTTTGTTTCGATGGCCAAAGACACACAACCCATAACTGTCGTAAAGAACAACATACAGATGAAGGCCTTGCCCATCAAGGTAAATTTTACCAATGATTCATACTGCAAGATGCTTATCACAACAAAGAGAAACAGTCTACAAGTGGTTGCTCCTGATGGGAAAACATGGTTCTTTGATGATCCGGGCTGTATGATCTTATGGTTGGAAGACAAATCGTTTAAAGAAGATGCAAAAATATGGGTCTACACGATCGATACTGATAAATGGATAGATGCCAAAACTGCATGGTATGGAGTAAAAGACAAAACAGCAATGCAATATGGGTTTGGAGCAAGAGAACATAAAATTGAAGATACTATAGACTTTTCAGAAATGCAGCTTCGCATGTTGAGAGGTGAAAATTTGGCTAACCCAAAAATAAGAAAAAAGTTATTGGGAACATAGATGGAAAGTATTGATATGTTTTCTATTGCGACGATCGCTTTTTTAGGTTCTTTTGGACACTGTATAGGGATGTGCGGAGGTATAGTCATTGCTTATAGCAGTAGAAAGGTGGATGATAAATGGTCTAATCTCATGCAGAGCTTTGCACATCTTGTGTATTCCTTTGGACGTATTACAACCTATGTCATGCTGGGAGCCATTTTTGGAGCCATTGGTGGGGTGGCACAGTTTAACGGCTACACTACGGCAGCACTTACTATTATCGCAGGTATCTTTATGATATTGGCAGGATTATCTCTTTTAGGAAAGATTGAGTTCTTGACAAAACTTGAACATTCTTTTTCTAAAAGTAAATGGTATCAGAATGTTTTCCGTCAAGTATTACAGTCAAAATCACTTTATAGTTTTTATATTTTAGGGCTTCTCAATGGTCTTTTGCCTTGTGGCTTGGTCTACTTTTTTGCTGTAACCGCTGCAAGTACAGGCAGTCCTCTTTGGGGAGCACTTGTGATGCTTACCTTTGGTATCAGTACAGTACCTGCACTTTTTAGTCTGGGATTCTTTACACAGCTTCTTGGTAAAAGCGCATTTCGAAAAGTGATGATGAACCTGGCTTCTATTGTAGTTATTCTATTTGGTATTCACACTATATATAGAGGGTACGACTTTATAGAAAACCCGGAAAAATCTGTACTTAACTGTTGTGAAGAAGAGAAAGAAGTCAATGCAAGTGGATTAAGACCCTTTGAGGTACTTAAGTAGCACCCTCTCTGAGTTACACCTTCATCAACGGTAATTTCTTCAACAATCCTTCGCAATACGCCCAATCATCTAAACTCTCTTTCCATTCAGAAGATATAGCATCTACACCTTTGTAGGCACCCAATACCATGCCTATGGCAATAGCTCTAGAGGCATTGTCTCCTCCTACCATAGTGTTGGCTTGTAAGGCTTTTTTTAACCCCTCTTCCTCATTGGCATATTTAAGTATAAAATAAACAGCTCCTGGGAGTGTACCTTCTGTTGGACTTGCTTTTCCAACTCTTATAGGCTCACTTCGGCCTATATCCCAAAGTCTTGCCATAGATGTCAGTGCTAAGTCATCAACAAATTGTTCCTGTGAAAGTTCTGTATCCGGATCAACAGCTTCTTGATATTTTCCTAAGGCTTGTGATACTTTAGAAGCAATAAAAGGGTTCATCTGCGCAGCCACGAGTTCTATGGCATCACGCGGATGCATACCATGTATGACTCTATGTGTAACCCGTGCAAAAAATTCACCACCACTCAAGGCTTCTTCACTGGTGTGTGTGAACATGGCTTTTCTTGCTACCTTCGCTAGTGTTTCTTCATCATCATAATACCCATGAGCTGCTACATGACGGATGGCCATGGCATTTGAGATGCCTCCTAATTCGTTTACATGTTTTCCTGCTTGAACCTGTGCAAAAGTTTCACGTGTCATGGTACATATCCATGAGCCCCAGTTATTTGTCAAGCGGTTCATCCAGTGTGGAATGAGTGCAGCGACATCAAACTCTCTTGGTGGGTAAGCAGTGGCAGCCAAATGTTCCAGAACCAAAATGTTATAGTCACCATAGTCAGTTGTACCACCAGCTTTCTTTCCAGGATGATAGTTTCGCTCACCCCACCCTATACCATGCGTCTGCCCACCCATCATCTCTCCCGGACTCATGAACTTTTCTATAGGTTTGTTGCCATAAGCTTTAAATATCTTTTGTGCGTCATATTCATAGTGACTTCCTAGACAGAGGGCATCTCCCACTAATGCACCGAAAAATGCACCTTCTATAGCTTCTTGTTTTGTTCTTACATTCATGTTATTCCAATCATTAATATTATTATTTCAATATAACCAAACAAACTTTACTTACCTAGTGTATACTTACATATCACGACTAGAAAGGATAACAATGAAAGATTTCTTAACTTTTCATACATTTATTACCCCGGCACTTCTCATATTTATGTATTACATCGGTGCTATTCTTATTCCAGTGGTAAGTTGGTATCTTGCACGTTGGATTAAAAAGGTATATTTTTCAGAAATATCTAAAAAAGTTAAAACATCATTGGAAACACATACTGTCTCTAGACAACGTTTCCTTATATATGCCGTTTTTTTCATCTGTTTTTTCTGTATGGAAATACTTTGGCGAGTAATATTTGAGTTCTTCATCGCTTATTTTGATATGCATGATGCACTTATGAAATTAACTTAATTAAAAATATTATGATATATTATGTAGATAAATTTATGATAGGGATTTGGAAGTGGTTATTATCTTAAGAGGCATCGTGATCTTGTCATTATTATTATCTCTATGTAGTGCTGACAGCAATAGTAACATAGTAGATGAACCTAGCTATATAGATAAAATGCACAAGACTTTTTCTGAAAAAATTATAAAGTGGTCTGATATAATAGATACAACAGTGAGTCATTGGCTAGAAGATAACGAAACCAATGAAACTGCAGACAATAACAAAACTAACACTACTG
>JAPHUJ010000043.1 GCA_026193735.1 Sulfurovum sp. | reverse complement strand
GGTACTTTTAACCGTGCCATCATAGATGTGGTGACGCTGGAGGGCTATAATAAGCTCAAAGCGGATGCCTTGATGGATATACTAAGAGATAAAGTGAAGAAACTTTCTTCTTTAAACTCTCAGATACCTGCAGACCTTGTACGTACCATAGAAGAGAATGATGAACCAAACCGTATAGCAGACTTAGTCTCTTCTATGTTGAAACTGGATAAAGAAGTAGCGTATGCACTGTATGTAGAACTGAACATCGAAAAACGTCTACTGGGTCTCATCGATATAGTAACATCTGAGATAGAAGCTGCAAAAGTACAGCGTGAGATACGTACAAAAGTCCATACGAAGATAGAACAAACTAACAAAGAGTACTTCCTCAAAGAGCAACTTAAGGAGATACAGCAAGAGTTAGGTATGGATACGCAAAGAGAAGAGGAGATCGCTATTTTTAGAGAAAAAGTAGCAGCACTTAAACCTCATATGCAAGAAGATGCCTTCAAAGAAATAAGCAAGCAGTTAGACCGTTTTGCTCGTATGCATCCTGACTCAGCTGATGCCAATGTCCTTCAGAGTTATTTGGAATGGGTACTTGAACTTCCCTTTGGGAAGGAGACTAAAAAGAGTTTAAGCGTGAAAGATGTCTCACTTGAGCTGGATAAAGATCACTATTCGTTAGAAAAACCTAAGGAGCGTATCGTTGAGTTTTTTTCTGTACGTGAACTGGCACAGCTTAGAGGCATTAAACAAAAAGAGACGGGTGGTGTCATACTTTGTTTTGCAGGACCTCCAGGTGTAGGTAAAACGTCACTTGCAAACTCCATAGCTACTGCATTGGGAAGACCACTTGTTCGTATAGCACTGGGTGGACTTGAAGATGTCAATGAACTTAGAGGACACAGAAGAACCTATGTAGGTGCAATGCCAGGTCGTTTGGTACAAGGGCTCATAGAAGCGAAAAGTATGGATCCCGTCATCGTACTGGATGAGATAGACAAAGTAGGGCGCAGTATGAGAGGTGATCCTACGGCGGCACTGCTTGAAATACTTGATCCGGAACAAAATAGTAAGTATAGAGACTATTATCTGAATTTCAATATTGACTTGAGTAAAGCTATTTTTATTGCTACCGCAAATGATGTCGGGCGTATACCTGCACCATTACGTGACAGGATGGAGTTCATTGGACTTAACTCGTATACACCTAAAGAGAAGTTTGAAATAGCAAAGCGTTATCTCATACCGCAGGAACTTAAAAAGCATGCACTTAAGCGTAGAGAATTTTCCATCACTGATGGGGCACTTAAAATATTGATAGATGAGTATACAAGGGAGGCGGGTGTACGTAATTTACGTCGCAGGATTGCAGGCTTGATGCGTAAAAGTGCCCGAAAACTTTTAGAGGATAAGTCAAAAGAGACCATAGAAATTACAAAAAAGAATCTGGAGAAATTTACAGATAAAAAAGTATTTGAAATCTCTTTGGTCGAGAGCAAACCTCAAGTCGGAGTTGTCAGTGGGTTGGCATGGACTGCAGTAGGTGGGGATGTTTTAACTATAGAAGCGATCAAGATCAAAGGGAAAGGCGGATTACAGCTTACCGGTAGTTTGGGTGATGTGATGAAAGAATCTGTACGTATCGCGCATTCTGTTGTGAAGAAACTTATAGACAATGGAGACCTGCCTATCTCTGCCTCCATCATTCCTCAGAGTGCCAAAGAAAGAGAAGAACATATTCCTGTAGATGCAAGTGAGGTCTATAAGCGTTATGATCTTCATATTCATGTACCTGAAGGTGCTACACCAAAAGATGGTCCAAGTGCCGGTATCGCGATGGTGAGTGCTATCGCTTCTATTTTGAGTGAACAAAAGATAGACAATGAAGTTGCGATGACGGGTGAAGTGACGCTTACGGGAAAAGTGTTACCCATAGGTGGACTCAAAGAAAAACTGATCGCTGCGTATAAAGCAGGGGTTAAAAAAGCACTTATACCAATGAAAAACTATGAACGTGATTTAGATGATATGCCGAATGAAGTAAAAAATAATATAGAAATTATAGGGGTTTCTCGTGTAGATGAAGTATTGAAAGAAATATTTATAAAATAAGGGAATTGGTTTATAGAGTTTGACTAGCTTTATAGGCTAGCCAAGCTGTAATACGGAGTAATTATTCTGTCCACTGAGTTATTTTTTCATTGAGCTTTTCTTCTTTGACAGGTTTACGCAAAAAGTCATTTGCACCATTGTCAAATACTTCTGTCTTGCGTGTATCATCTGTAGAGAGTACGATTACCGGGATATGCGCATTGGACATGTCAGATCGAAAGATCTTGAGAAATTCTATCCCATCTACAATTGGCATCATGATATCCAATAATATAAGATTGATTGTAGAATCTCTTTTTAATTTGTCTAATGCGTCAGAACCGTTTTCTGCTTCTACGGTGTCTGTTACGCTTGGATTCTTTTTTAAAAGAGTTTGTAATAGTTTTCTGTTGATGAAGTCATCATCAACAACAAGTACTTTTAGTGCCATTTATTATCCTCTATACTTAGTAATTATATTTTCTATCTCTTCTTTAGATGCTGTATTGGAGATGCTTTCTCCCTTTTTTACAGTAATCTCTTGAGGATTATTTGTGTTGCTTGACGAAATTATAGCTACATTTTCATTAGATTGGCTGATGTTTTCTGTAATCAGGTCTGTATCTGTAAAGAGTATATCATAGTTACCCGATGCCAATTTACTTTCTAACATGTGCATATCATCCAATATTTCATAGTCATGCCCTAGATTTTCTAGTACTTTTGCCATAACTCTACGTGCCAGTAAGAATTTCTTAGCTATAAGGATCTTTTTGTTCCCTTTCGGTTCAATGAGGTCAAGTGCAGGCTCTTCAACATTTAGTTCAAGTGGTTCATCTGATATATCAACATTAGGAGTGGTCGCATCTTCCGGCTCTGCTGCAACAACAACTTTCTCTACCTTTTTAGCGGGCTCTTTTGTTCTACTGCTTGCTTTGTCTGATAAAAATTTGTTCAATACATAAAGTAATTCGGTTGTTTCAATAGGTTTGGTGATATACTCATCCATACCCTCAGATAAAAATCTCTCTCTGTCGCCTTTTAGTGCATTCGCTGTCAAGGCAACGATAGGGACATGGGCTAACTCTTCATCCTCTTCATAATCAAGGATTTCATGCGTTGCTTCAATACCATCCATAACAGGCATTTGAATATCCATAAAGAGTAAGTCATAATTACCACTTCTACGTTTTTCAAATGATTCAAGACCATTGTTCGCGATATCAACTGTGATCCCATGTTCTTCAAGTATACGTTTAATAAGTTTCTGATTAATGATATTGTCTTCTGTTACCAGAACTTTGGCATCAAATCTTGTCTCTTGTGTTGCTAGACCTTCTTCAATAAGTTTAGGTGTCACATTTGCAGTATTAGTTAATACTGTTTTTAGTTTACTGAGTGTAATCGGTTTAAAAATAATATTTTTCTGCTCAAGACCAAGCGCTTCAACCTTACTACGACTTGTGACATTTGCCAAAACAATAAGTTTGGATTTATCCATATGATGAACAGCATCCAAAATGTTTTGTCTTGCTTTGTCGATATCGATCCAGTAGTTTTTACACACATTATTGTTGTCAAGCTCTTTCAGGTCTCCTATAGACTCAAAATGTTTTACAGTTGGACCAAAGTATGCAAAGTATTTTTCTAGATAGTTGTCTAGTTTTGTTGGAATATCCTGCTCATATTTACCTATAGTAAGGTCAGTAAAGGCATGTGTATAATTTATTTCAGTCGATGTAACTTCTTCTAATGGTAATGAGAAAAAGAATGATGTACCATGATCTTTAGCACTTTCAAGTTCAAGTTTTCCACCCATAAG
>JAPHUJ010000219.1 GCA_026193735.1 Sulfurovum sp. | reverse complement strand
ATTGCTTCACGCATATAAGGAAGAATGTTGAGAAGTATATGGGTCTATTTTATCATCTCTCTTTGGCTTTATGCTTTACCTCAAAATATAAACGAAGAGATACGAAAATCAGGTATTGCAAACAAAGATATCAGTATTTACATTAAAGAAGCAGGAAGGGGTGGAAAAGTTATAGCTTCACTTAACGGGCAAAAGCAGCGTACCCCTGCATCTGTTATCAAGGTTTTAACAACATATTCAGCTGTATTGGAACTAGGGTTTGATTACCGTTGGCCTACCAAGTTTTATACTGCAGGGGTACTTCACGATGGAGTACTTCAAGGTGACTTGATCATTGAAGGTTTTGGTGACCCTACATTAAGTGACGATGACCTTGCAAAGATTGTCACCACTATCCGTGCAGAAGGAATAGACCAGATCAAAGGTGATATCGTCATAGATAGAAGCTATTTTAAAGTAGGTAACAAAGACAGTTCGGGTTTTGATGATCATCCTTACAGCGCATATAATGCTATGCCTGATGCGATGATGTTCAATGAGCGTATCAGTACGGTATGTGTTACACCAAATAAAAATGAAGTATATAAAAAAAACAATGATGAAAGTTATAAGGTTGTGAATCAGTTAGAACATGTCAATAAACCCTGTACAGGAAGATACTCTTGGCCAGGTGTAAGAATTGATAAAAGTGAAGTGGTTCCTGTTGTGTTGCTCAAAGGTAAAATCTCTAAAAAGTGTGGGAAACGCAACATCTGTCAAGTGCTTACCAAGCCCTATAAATCATTTTATTACGCGCTTAAAGATAGACTGCAGCAAGAGGGTGTGAAAGTAGAAGGAACTTTACAATTAAAAAGAGTACCACAAAATGCTGTTGAACTTTTTACCTATTATTCTGATTCATTAGAAGAGATCATTTCTGAAACCGCCAAAGAAAGTAATAATCTCTATGCAAGACATCTTTTGCTTCTTTTGGGTGCAAAAGTATATGGAGCACCTGCGACCCTTGATAAAGGACGAAGTGCGATAGATTATATTTTAGAGAGTAAAGATGTACTAAAAAAGGGTTCATTTCACATAGATAATGGTAGTGGACTCTCTCGTACAGCGAAACTCTCTGCAAAAGTACTTGCTGATATATTTGACAATGCATATGACAGGTATGGGGATAGATGGATGCAGACACTATCCATAGCAGGTGTAGATGGAACGATAAAACGCCGTTTTAGAGGTACTGTTGTAAGGAAACGTGCATGGATGAAGACAGGGACAGTCAAACATGTAAAAAATATAGGCGGTTATGTAAAAAACATAGCAGGGAAACTCTATACTGTTGTTATCATGGTCAACGGGCCAAAAGTAAGGTATCTTGGAGCTAAACTTCAAGATGATATCATAAAATGGTTGGTAAAAAGTTCAGCGAAACCTACGGCTAAATCTTCTGCCCGCCCCTCTTCTAAAATAGTGCAAAAGAAAAAGCCAATCACACAAAAGTTATTTACCGAAGTAAAAACAGCAGCACCCTCCAAAGCCAAAGAGATAACAAAAACACTTTCGCAAAGGTATTATGTACAGGCAGGTTCGTTTTCCAAAATGCCGGACAAGCACTATTTATTAAAGATAGAATCTTTAGGACTTCATTATAGCATACGTCATTCAGATAACTATAAAGTACTTATAGGTGCCTATAAAGATGAAAAAGGGGCAAGAGGAGCGTTAGGGAAAGTACGTAAACATATCAATAAGGGTGCGTTTATTACGAAATTTTAGTTTTCTTGTATCAAATGAAGTATGGGGTTCCACGAACATTGTGGAACCAGAAAATAAGATAAAAGTTATCTGTGTTACTTTAAAAGTATGTTATACTTTAAATACAAAATTGTTTATAAATGATCTCATAGAAAGGAGATTTTATGAAACGCATTCTTAACATTTATATTAAAAATAAAAACAGTGTACAGTATTATCTACGGGATACTCTGGTAGCATTTCATCCATCAAATTTTGAAAAAAAATCTTTGGGACAATTTTTTGAAACTGAAGAAGCCGCCGAAATCATTTATGCTGTGAGCAGCGATTTCAAACAAATTACACCTAGTTACAGCCGAAAAAATTTAGATGATACACGTGTGGGCTATGATAAATCCTACTACTTCCGTGGAATACAGTTCAATGATGACAATACCTATATCACAAACCCTTATTTACATCACGTAACCGGAGGTCCTACTGTAACGGGTGTAAAGAAAGAGGGAAATGATTTTTTAGTCATTGATTTTGATCTTCTGCGACTTCTTGAAGAACTCAATCTCATTGAACACAACGCATTAATCAATAAAATTAATAAGTTGGTTATCGGTACAGGTGGAATTCTTCTTGGCGCTGTTTCACTCTTTTTGGTTCTCTATGGCGGGTTTATTTTTATGAGCCTCTTTTGGAGCGCACAGAATTTGGATATTCTTCACGCAGTTTTTCAGTCCATCATCTCCATCACAATAGGCCTTGCAATCTTCGATCTAGCAAAACATATTATCGAACATGAAATTCTTTTTAAAGGAGGCATCCATGAAGAGAGTTCAGAAAACACTATTTTGGCAAAATTTCTCAATTCCATTATTATCGCCTCATCTATCGAATCGTTGATGGTAGTTTTTAAAATTGTTCTGGAAGACTATAGTAAGATGATCAATGCACTTTATTTGATCATCGGTGTTGTATTGCTTATCTTTGCAAGAGTGGCATTAGTACGATATGGGAAGAATGATCGTTAGAAAATATTTCTCTCGTTCCATATTAGGAGATATTGTATAGAGAGAGGATTTATGTATAGATTTTTCTTTGGAAGATGGGAACAAAAAATATTCTTTTTGCATTTTTTAATTCTTAACCCCAACTACGCTATAATCTCTTAAAAATTTAGGGCAACAATGAACTTCGAAACTTACCCTTTTGAGAAACTCAATCAACTACTTGAAAATGTAACACCTAACAGTGATTACAGTGCACTTAGTTTGACGATCGGTGAGCCTCAGTTTGAGACACCTGTATTTATACTGGATGCACTCAATGATGCATCTGCGCTACTTAATAAGTATCCTAAAACTGCAGGTGAAAATGTACTCAGAGAAGCGATGTTGACATACAACAAAAATCGCTTTGGTCTGACACTTGATGATGCGCAGATCATCCCTACTTTTGGGACCAGAGAAGTACTCTTTAATTTCCCACAATTTTTACTCCATGATGTCAAAGATCCGGTGATGATTTTCCCTAATCCTTTTTATCAGATCTATGAAGGTGCAGCAAAAGCTTGTAGAGCTGAGGTGATCTACCTGAAGCTCAATGCAGACAATCACTTTCAGCCAGTTGTAGATGAAGAAGCACTGAGCAGGGCAGATCTTGTCATACTCAATTCACCTAACAACCCTACAGCATCGGTGATGTGTATGGAAGACTTGAAACGTTGGGTAGAACTGGCACTAAAACATGACTTTGTACTTTTAAATGATGAGTGTTATGTGGATCTTTATTTGGATGAGCCTTTGCCTTCCCTCTTGAATGCAAGTATAGAAGCAGGCAATGAAAGTTTTAAAAATGTGTTAGTCATCAACTCTATCTCTAAACGTTCATCTGCACCGGGACTTCGTTCCGGATTCATAGCAGGAGATGCAGACATACTTCAAGAGTATATGGTTTACAGAACGTATGTTGGGTGTGCATCGCCACTGCCTCTTCAGTATGCAGCTGCTGTCGCATGGGCTGACCAGGAACATGTAGACGGCTTCAGAGTAAAGTACAAAAAGAATTTTGAAGTGGCTAAAGAAGTTTTAGGTGTAGAAACACCTGAAGCAACATTTTATATTTGGCTCAAAGTTGAAGATGAGATAGCCTTTACTATCAAACTTTTTAAAGAGTATAATCTCAAAGTCATCCCCGGTTCATTTTTAGGACGAGAAGGTGAAGGTCAAGGGTATGTAAGACTGGCCCTTGTGTACGAGAAAGACAAAACTAGAGAAGCATTAGAACGAATTAAATTGGCATTGGAGCAATCATAATGGAATCACCGGAAATACACGTAGAAGAATTAAAAAAAGACCCAGAGTTTTTAGCGAACATTCAAAGACTTGAAGTTGAATGTAAAGAAGAGGAGAGTATCGCAAAAGGGTACCAACTTTTAGATGCACAGCTCATCATTGAAGCACCTGAAGATGACATCAACGAGATCTTTACGTTCATCGTCAACACAGCATTTGACAGACTGGCAGAAAAACTCTCCACATCTCAGTTATTTGATATGAACGATGCGGAAGATTTAGCCACTGCAAGAGCCATCTATGAGCATGGGATACAACGCTACAGTGAAAATGACAAAAAGGGTGCAAAAGAGATCTTTCTTGTGTTGAACTATACGATCGATCATGCAGACCTTAAAGATGCGATGATGGTACATGCGGCTGCTGTGATGGCGGGAAACAGTTTTGAAGACTTTATAGAAAATCTTGTAGATGTTGAAGGTGTAGATGAGCATGACCCTCTTGCTTTTTTCATACAGACATTTACACAGCCTACAGATATTTTACT
>JAPHUJ010000279.1 GCA_026193735.1 Sulfurovum sp. | reverse complement strand
GGAATACAGAAGGCATGGAAAAAGACCCAACATATCTTTATGGACGTAACTTGGAGGTTGAACAGACCAACAGAGCAAAGATCAATGAACTCGATACGGAAGAGACGATACTTTTTGCAGATATAGAGATGTTCGGTTCCGTACATGAAAAAAAACTCTCTGGCTGGAAAAATATGCTGCCGATTTCAGAACATCTTACACTGAAAGAGGGTGTTCCTATCTTGTTTACCGTGAATAAATGGGGTAAGTTCGTCAATGGTGAGAGAGGTATACTCAGGAAGATAGAAGAAGATCATCTCATCGTGGAAAAAGAGGAAGAATTCGTTCGTGTTGAAAGACATGAATTTGATCTTGTCGATATGATGGTCAAAGATGATGGTACAGTTGAGACTATGTCACTTGCTACGCTCTCACAGTTCCCTCTAAAACTAGCATACGCTGTGACGATACACAAGTCTCAGGGGATGAGTATAGACAATCTTGTTTGCAATGTAGACAACATCTTTGCACCAAGTCAGTTTTATGTAGCTATTTCAAGAGCTATAAATCCTAAAAACCTCAAGTTGGATTTTAATAAAGGGGATTTGACACAGTATTTACATAGGGTCATTAATGTGGATGATAGGGTGGTAAAATACTATAAAAATTTACTCTAAGTATATGACGACCAAGACCACCTACATTGTATTTTTATTTGATTACAAGACTATTGTCAAGTTTATATAATAATTAAATAGTAGAATATATTATTTTTGGTTATACTCAAAACTGAAAATTATATTATTATGATGGAGAAATTGCAATGCATAAACTACTTGTCATGGTACTTCTAGTTATCTACCAAATAACCATCATATGAATACATTTTTATACCCTGTTAAAGAGTATAAAAATAAACCTTGGAAAATGTATATTCCAGGTTCTAAAAAATGGAATGAGTGGTTTCAAGACAGAGCAGGAAATGTACCACAAAGTAGAGAGAAAGGTACAATTTCTTTGGATTACAGTACATTTTTGGAAGCTACACTCATGAATTATGCTGCTGAGAGTATAGAAGAAAATAATGTTAGTCGGGATATGTTTTTAAAATGGAAAGCGTACAGAACTTTTTCAAGTCATTAGGAAATATAAATCATGAAAAATGAATTTTATTCATTATCACAATACATTAATACGCACGTGATGGATATTGAAACATTTTTAGAATTGGCCATTGCCATTTGTAAAAGTCTGCAGGAATTCCATAGACACAATGCAATATGTCACTATCTTGATGTGTATAAAATACAGGTTAATCCTGCACACCAGATCAGGATCTCTATGTCAGAAAAAAATGAGAATGCCTCTCATGTTATATACAGTGCTCCTGAGCAAATACTCAAAGATGCACAGCAGGTGGATCATCATACCGATATTTATGTATTGGGAATCATTTTTTATGAGATGTTATTGGATGAATTGCCTTTTGGATATACCAATCTCCTTGAATATTCGCATACAATTGTAACAAAGAAAGTGCCTTTGGTATCAGATAAAGATAAAGAGATTCCTCAAGCCATATCACTGATTATTGAGAAAATGACGGCTATCAATCCAGCTGAACGCTATCAAGAGATTTTGTCCGTTTCGATAGACTTGACAAAAGTGCTTCAGGCATTTAGAAAGAACGAAGTATTGCTTGATTTTAAACCAGATACCCTTAACAGTCTATTGGAACTGTATACCAATGAAAGGGTCTACGGAAGAGAAAAAGAAGAACAGAAAATACAATATCTCATCGATTCTAAAGTGAATAAGGAGAACAAGGTAATACTCATCAACGGTCATTCTGGAGTAGGTAAGACTTCTTTGGTAAATAAAATCGTAAAGAAAAATAAAAATACCTTCTCTCAGATGTTGAGATTCAAACTCGACTATGGTGAACAGAGCAGACCTTATCAGGTTCTCTATATGGCATTGCGTCATTTGGCAAAACAGATCATCGTACAAGATGAAGAGACCTTAAATGAGTATAAAAATAAACTGACCGATATCTTGGGTACACAGGCTCAAACATTGATAGATGTCATTCCGGAGATAGAGACGATCATCGGAAAACAGCCTGCGTCCAAAATGGATTCAAATGTAAATTTGGATCATCTGGTGGTACGTTTTATGGAATTGTTCGTAGATAAAGACAAACCACTTTGTATCTATGTGGACGATATTCAGTGGGCAGATAGGGGCACGATAGATTGGATCAAAAATGTACTCTCAAAGTTGGATAATATCGTACTGTTATTAACCAACCGTGATGATGAGATGGAAATTTCCAAAGATCATTTCTTGAATTCCATGTTATTCGAAATGGAATCTTATGGGATAAAAGTCGATGAAGTGGAGGTTTTAGCACTTGCACAAAATGATATTGAAAAATTGATCATTGAAAATATGCAATTATCCCAAGCACCAGCAGTAGCAGAGCTTATGTATGTACGTACAAAAGGAAATCCATTTTTTGTAAAGCAGTATTTGAAACAGTTGTACAAGGATGATGCGATCTGGTTTGATATGCAGACACTGGGCTGGCACTGTGATCTGGCAAAAATGAATCGACTACAAATCTCAGATAATGTATTTGATATGTTGTCCGAAAACATTGATGCCCTTGATGTCAATGTACGTAAGTTACTTTGTATCGCCTCATGCATGGGAAATACTTTCCTGGAAGATATTTTAGAAAAAGTATTTGATGATGATCCACATTTTGAAGCGTCACTCTCTTTAGCATTGTTCTCTGGTTGGATAGTAGAAGACGGTCTACACGGAGAGGTCAAGCGCTATCGATTTTTACATGATAAGATGCAACAAACTATGCATACATTTTTATCTGACAAGATGGAGGTCAAGTTACATTATAAAATAGGATGTCACTTAAAAAGACAGAGTGAATTGTTGGATAAGCAGAAGCTATTAACTTGTGTAAACCATTTAAACATAGGTTCACTCTATGTAAGAGATAAACAATTTCTTGGCCAATTGAATATACAAGCCGCACACTATGCCAAGAAAAGCGGTGACTTTGAAAGTGCCTTGAAGTATATTAAAAAATCGATGGAATTGTGTTTTCTGAATTGTTCCTTAGAGAATACGGCAATGATGCTAAAACTACGTGCAGAGTGTGAACATCTATGTAATCATAGTGATGAGGCTATAGTGTACTACGAAAAGGCACTTGAACTGGCTGCGAACAGGTTACAAAAAGCAGAGATATATGAATTACTTATCAAACTCTATGCTGATATCTCACAATTTCATAAAGCTTACGAAGTTGGAAGTGTGGCAGTCAAAAGTTTTGGCATTAAGATCCCAAAAAAGTTTGTACCGCCACTGTTTATTGTAGAGTTCTTGAAACTGAAATTAAAATTGAGGGCTTATCAGACAGAAGACCTTATCAATTTACCCCAGAACGATGATGAAAATTTTAAAATGACCATACGTCTTATGGCAAATATTTTGCAAGCTGCCTACCAGATACGTCCCGAATTGTGTGTGGCAAATGCGATGATCATCGTCAAACTCTGTTTGGAATACGGTTTAACCAAAGAAGCGGTCATAGGATTTACGGTCTTTGGTGTGATATTTCAAGGGGCTATTGTAGGTAACCACGATACAGGATTTGCCTACAGTAAGCTATCGTTTGATATGCTTGAAAGATTTGATAACAAGATCCAACATGCTGAAGTGAAGTTCGTATCCGGATATTTCGGTACATCATGGAAACAGCCTGCAATAGAAACAGAAGAGAACTGGATGCAAGCATATAAGAACGGACTGGAGATAGGAGATTGGTTTCATACGGGTTGTGCGGCTGCAGGTATCGTACAGAGTATGTTCATGAGAGGTGTTGCTTTTACTGAGATATTCAGCCAGATAAAATATTTTGAAAAGATCGTTGCAAGTATTGGAACCAGAGAACAGCATGGTGCGATCATATCTGTCAAACAGGCAGTGTTGAACCTTAGTGGACAAACTCAAGGCGTAGATACCTTTGATGATATCAATTTTAATGAATCTGCTTATGTCAAATCACTTGAAGAGTATGAGTCAAAACACTTTGCACACTATTATTTTATCAATAAAATGATTACTCTATATATTCATAAGGAGTATGATAAAGCACGATTAGTAAGCCAAAAAGCCAAAAAGTTTTCGCAGTCATCCAAAGGTATGTTGCATGATACAGAGTACATGTTTTATTATGCATTGATCTTGGCGCAGTTGTTTTCCCAAATACAAGTGGACCTTCCCACAAAAATACAATACAAAAAAAATCTTAAACGTATGACTAAAAAATTTATACGTTGGGCAGAAGATTGTCCTGAGAATTTTTTAGTAAGGTCTTATATTATGCAAGGAGAGATGTATCGTATCAAGGGAGAGTATAATGAAGCATTCCATTTATATGAAAAAGCTATCAAATTGGCCAAAATATATACACAAACACATCTTGAAGCCATTGCAAATAGATTAATGGCCGAGCATTATGAAGTAATGGAACAAGATAAAGCAGCATCGCTCTATCATACTGAATCTTTGCAAGCATTTAGTAAGTGGGGCATGATGAATTCTGCACAAATACAGTACAATGAAAAGGTATTATTTGATGTGAATACATTAATAAAATCTTCTGAAGTCATTGCCAAAGAACATGAATTCTCAAGTCTGTTGCAAACGCTTATCTATATTATTATGGAAAATGCCGGTGCACAACATGGATTCTTACTTCTGGAAAAAGAAGGAGATTTACGCATACAGGCCTCTGCGTACGAGGGTAGTGAGAAGATCGAGGTAATGCAGGATATTTCTTATAAGGAATATCCTGAGATTGTTCATCCAATTGTCAATTATGTGTTACGTAGCAAGGAAGCGGTTTTGATTGATGATATGACAAAAAGCAATATCTTTGATATTTCCTATAGCTCATCTCGGATCGTCAAATCCGTATTGTGTGCACCGCTTATTTTGCAAGGAGAAATAAAAGGGGTGATTTATCTGGAAAATAATCAATTACCTGGAGTATTTACAGAAGAAAAAGTGAAACTTCTGCAATATTTGAGTGGTCAGATTGTGATATCTATTGAAAATACGATTGTCTATGACAGTCTTGAAGAGAAGATCAAACAGCGGACCAAAGATTTGGAAACAACAAAAGATGAATTAAGACTTTTGGCTTCAATGGACCCTATGACAAAACTGTATAACAGAAGATACTTTTCAGAAGTATCAGCAAACATTTTTGATCTATCTAAACGAGAAGAGTTTTCAATTATAGTAGCGATGTTCGATATAGATAACTTCAAAAATGTGAATGATACCTATGGACATCCTGTCGGGGATAAGGTGATTATTGCTATTGCAGACATTGTACGTAATCATACACGTAAAAGTGATATTGCATGTAGGTTTGGAGGTGAAGAGTTTATTATCCTGTTACCTTATACAGCCATAAAAGATGCATTGCAACTTGTTGAAAATATTAGAAGATCAGTCGAAAACATTGTTATTGCACTTGAATCTGATCAAGTTTTGCATGTAACGATCAGCGCAGGCGTATCTTTTACAGATATGACAGTCGACAAAGATATAGAAGTTGCCATTTACAAAGCTGATAATGCACTGTATGAGGCAAAAAGAAGTGGCAAAAACAAAGTGCTTTCCTATAAAAGTGCATAGGAAATATGACTTTGTTTTGTCTTTTGCCACCTTTAGAGTGTGCAGGTGTATTGACTAAGCTACAATAGGAAGAACTGATAGTAGCGATCTGCTTTAATTCAAATTTCATATTAGTGTACCGAACAGGTACCGTTAGCACTACTTTTTTTGAGTTTTCCTGAGATCAACATTGTAACACTCTCTTCTACTGTGGCTGAGTTTTGGTCAAAATAGAGGTCTAATCTTGCATTGGCAAAACCTTGAGCTGGTGAAGCACCAATTCCACCCACAATCAACGCATCAGGGTTGAGTGCCATGATGTTATCAACAGCATTACCACAAGCGCCTCCACTATGACCTTGGTTTTGCACT
>JAPHUJ010000054.1 GCA_026193735.1 Sulfurovum sp. | reverse complement strand
ACTCTGACCCCTGCCTCATAAAGACGATGTTCTATATCTATAAAAGGAGCAACACTCTCTTTTTGTAAGGAAGCATCCATAACGATGCCGCTATGCATACTGCTTTTCAAACGATAATACTTCCTAAAACTTGCATCTGCACTGACAGGTTCCAGCTCACCTTCGCAGCCTATACTCTCTAACCACTCTTCTATTTTATTCATACTTTTACATCCATCATTAATAAATTTTGTCGTGGCGAACGCCCTTGAAAGCAAAGCGTTTCGAGAGGCACGACGATTTTTTGCTTCGTTTTTTCTAAAAAAATGAAGAGAGTACACACTTGCAATGTGAAAGTATACATCATCTTGCTATGTGATAAAAACAAAAAGTTACTATTCATATATCCCTCCCAAAATAGCATTGTCACTGGCTCCCGTGACATCTTTCAAATTGACTACTTCTTTATGCACACGCTTATATGCAAGCCAAGCAAAAGTCATTGCTTCAATATAGTCTGCATTTTGTGCTATGGCTACTTCTACGTTTGGCATAAGAGCTTTGATACGATCTACCAGGAAACTGTTTTTAGATCCACCACCACAAAGAAGTGCTATATCTCTGTTAAATTTAAGTACTTCGTTACTGATGCTGAGGGCTGTCAGTTCAAGTAGGGTTCTTTGTACATCTTCAGGGTTGTGTGTTTTGCCTCTAAGATGTGATTGCAACCAGTCTGTATTAAATTTTTCCCTACCCGTACTTTTTGGGTATGGATGGGAAAAGTAATCATCTGATATCATGGCATCTAAAAGTGCATAATCAACCGTGCCTGACCTTGCCCACTCTCCATCTTTGTCGTAAGCTCTACCCTCATGCTCGGCTATCCACATATCTAAAAGCACATTACCACAGCCTGTATCATAGCCTATAAGCTTATCTCCCAGGACGGTAATGTTTGCCATGCCTCCGATGTTAACAACACATACAGCATCGTTGATATTACTAAATATAAAATCATGGAAAGCAGGAGCGAAAGGTGCTCCCTGACCACCCAGTGCTATATCTTTACGTCTAAAGTCTGCTACTACAGCTATGCCTGTCTTAGCGGTCAATATGTTAGGGTCACCCAGTTGCATAGAAAAAGGATGTTCTCCAGTCGGTGCATGCCACAGTGTCTGTCCATGTAAACCGATAGCTTTGATGCTTCTTGCATCTATACTTTCACGTATGAGCATAGCACCTACTGCCTGAGTGAACAGCAAACCCAAACGATGGTCTATCTCCCCTACAGCGCCCAAGGTATTTTTACTCTCTATCATCGTCAAGATATCCGATTTGAGTTCCAACGGAATCGGATACTCCAAAGCGCTGACAAGTGTACATTCTGAATTATTTATTTCACACAGTACAACATCAACTCCATCAAGAGATGTCCCAGACATGATACCTATATACAGATCTTTTTTCACATTCATTTACAAAACTTTCTTTCTCATTATAGTTTCAATATATTATCATATTTTAACGATATACACTATAACTGCTTCTCTTTTCTCAATGGCAAATACTATTTGTTAACAAATTATTATAGTTATTCCTATATCATGAGTTGATCTTTCATCATGAAAGGAAAAAAATGAAAACATTTAAATATAAAACAGCCTTTTTAATTATAGTCGCATCATTGTTTCTTGCATACGCTTTTTTAACTAACACAAAAGAGAGTAAAGTACTTGCCTGTACAAACAGTACTCTAATAGAAGAAGAAAAACAGAATATCTCTATTTTTGACAATGTAAAGGATAGTGTTGTATTTATCTCTATTCATCAGCAGATCATTGACCCCTGGCGTATGAGTACCTTTGATATACCCAAAGGTGCAGGGAGCGGATTCGTATGGAATAAGGATGGATATATCGTTACTAATTATCATGTGATAATGAATGCGAACAAGGCAGTAGTCACACTAAAGGATGGTCACAGTTATAAGGCTAGTCTTGTCGGATCTGCGCCAAGTTATGATATTGCCGTATTGAAGATAGAGCCTGTCAAGAACCTGCTAAAACCTGTTGATCTTGGCACAAGTAAAAATCTAAAAGTCGGACAGACGGTCTATGCGGTAGGTAATCCTTTTGGACTTGACTGGACGATGACCAAAGGTATTATATCAGCGCTTGAAAGAAGTATGTATGCAACAAATGGTGTACCCATTAAACATATGATACAAACCGATGCATCCATCAATCCAGGAAATTCAGGAGGTCCATTACTGAACAGCAGTGGTAAGGTCATTGGTGTAAACAATATGATTTTTAGTCCCAGCGGCGCAAATGCAGGTATAGGTTTCTCCATCCCCATAGATACAGTAAAAAGAGTTGTCAATTCCATTATCAAAAAAGGTATCTATATCAGACCTACTATCGGTATCAGTGTAAATAACAGAATCAATGAACTCTATAAAGAATTCAGTGGTAAAAATGGTGTGGTCGTAGTAGATGTTCTACCGAACACATCTGCTGCGAAGAAAAAACTAAGATCAACATTTTCTGATAATAGAGGTTTAATTACATTTGGAGATGTGATCATCTCTATGAATACAAAGAAAGTTGAAACCATTGAAGATCTTTACAGTCTACTTGATGAATATAAAAGTGGAGACACTGTAACGCTTGAGATATTGAGAGAAATGAAAAGAGAAGAGATAGATATAAAATTACAGTGATTTTATGTTTTACTCTTCCCCAGCATCATTATCATAAATGCTACAATAGTTCCTATGAGTATCTGCCAGGCAAAGCCCAGTTTGAAATCAAAAACAGACCCCAACACATACGGTTGAAGTAACAACACGGTTGTAAATCCACCAATGAGCGACAAAGGTACCGTTGTCGCAGTGCCACGATTTGTAAAGATAGCTGCACCATACACGCCTAAAAGCCCTGTGTAGGCAAATGCCATCACGCCCAACGCAAAACTAAGTAGTGGTAGTTCGGTGTAGCGCTGCCAGTAATAAGAGACCATAGCCATGGCTGAGAGTGCTATCGCAAAAAGTAGTACTGCAGTTCTACTGGCTTTAACGAAGTGCATTTCATCTACGTTAGATCTTTTAAGCTTCCAAGGTTTGTAGAGGTCTTCTATGGCGACTGAGGACATAGCACCCAAAACGGAATTAGAACTGGACAGTGCTGCTGCCACAGCACCTACGGTTACTAGCCCCCTCATGCCTTCAGGCATCTCATGTAAGATGTAGTACATAAAGATAGTGATCTTCTCACCTTCAAACTTTTGTACCACTTCTGTACTCAAACCTGAGAGTTCCGGATGCTGGTAGAAAAGGTAAAGCAGTAAACCAATGAACAAAAAGAGTATTGCTACGGGAATGGTCATGTAGATGCTTGCCATCAGTGAACGTTGGGCTTCCTTGACACTTTTACACGTCAAAGCTCTTTGTGTCATGTCCTGGTCGAGTCCGTAGGCTGCGATGTTAAGCAGTAACCACCCGCCAAGTAATGCCCAAACAGAAAATCCGCCAGACATTGACCAGTCAAGCAGTTTGAGTTTGTTATCTGTTTGTAGTGTAGAAACGATGGTACCAAAGTCCGTATCTATAGTCAGATACAGATAAACCAATACTGCAATACCAGCACCTATATACGTAATGGCTTGAATAATATCTGAGAAGATGACTGATTTTACACCACCAAAATAGACATAAGCCAACGCACCAAGCATTAAAATAGCGATAGATATGGCTACATGTGTTGGAGTAATATCTAAAAAAAGTATCATTGAAATGGCAAGCGCTCCTATATAGAGTCTTGCTCCAGAAGCAAAGAGACGACCTATCAGAAACATCATCCCTGCCTGTTTCTTAGCAGATGCACCGTAGCGTTTTTCAAGCAGTTCATAGACAGTTACTGCATTAATGGCGTAAAAACGGGGAATAAGAACTTTAGACACAAAGATCACGGCTAAAAAAGCTGAGAGATAAAAACCTATGAAGGTAAGGTTTTTACCATAAGAGTATTCAGGACCTCCAAGAAAAGTAGCTGCAGACTGTGACGTCGCAAGCACGGACATGGCTACTGCAAACATAGGTACAGTGTTGCCAGCAACGAAGTAGTCTCTGGTTGATTTTATCTTACCCTGACTTAGTATGACAGAAGTCATAATAAGTACTAAAAAATAAGCGCCAAATATACTCCAGTCAAGTGTGCTGAATGCTGAGTTCATTATGGTGTATCCATTATTTTATTTTCGGTGGTGTTATAAGTTCCATGCACTT
>JAPHUJ010000170.1 GCA_026193735.1 Sulfurovum sp. | reverse complement strand
AAACAAGAACAAAGAATAGAGAAAATGTTCGAACTCAGACAAGAACCAATGATGAGAATGAAGATAAATACATAAGATAATAGTATCTAGAGATACTAACAAGTGATAATGTATTAGAAAATCCCACCTCTAAGGAGGTGGTGCAATAGATTTATTGTAACTTTCCGTTTCCGTAGTGTTCAAAGAGGTAATTTGTAGTAGTTTTTGCTGCTTCTTCACCAATAGGTGCTTTGAAGTGTACGATCATTTTATCTACTTTACCACGCCAAAATGCTTTAGATTGTCTTCCTTGGTTGATAATGTATCCAAAAGAGTGACACATGAGACAGTTAGCTTGAATAGCATCAAAACCTTCTCCCATTTTTACAGGAAATGGTACATAAGGTACTTCTACTTTTTCTTTGACTTGTGCAAAGAGTGGTGATGCAGTTAATACTGCAATTAAAATTAGCTTTTTCATCATTTTGTCCTTATACTACTTCTACTGTAACTTCATCAATACCATTGTATTTATATCCGCCGTGGTTCCATTTGATATCTTTTGCAAAAGGTTGTTCTTCACCAATATTATTGATGGCTTTAGTCATAATGGTAACTTTACCTAAGGTATTCGGTTTAAATGCAAATCTAAAGGCTCTGTATGCATACCGACCAAGTTTACCATCATCAAGAATTGCTTGACTCCATGTCTTACCTGCATCTGTTGAGACTAGTACTTCTTTAATACCATGCCCATCATCAAAAGCAACACCACGTACAACAACATGTGACTTGTGACTCACAACAGAATCTTTCGTAGGATATCCAATAACAGATTTTACATTCATTTTTGTAATAGGTTTTGTTTTTGGTGCTTTTTTCTCAGGTGTTTCACATTCACATTCATTGTCTGGTACACGGTATGCAACATCCATAAAGAAAAGATGTTTATATTTGTTCGTTACAGTAATATTAGAAAGCATTTTTACCCAACTGTCAGAATATGAACCAGGGATAACAAGTCTTAGTGGATACCCATTAAGATATGGCAAGTCTTCACCATTCATTTCATATGCTAAAATAACATGGTCATCAAGTTCTTCAAGATGTAATTCACGGATGAATTCCGGAGTCTCATAGTACGCCGCTTTTTCGGAACCATTAAATCCTATCCACTCAGCATCTTTTTTGAGTCCTGCCTTGTCAAGAATGTCTCTTAAACGAACACCTTTCCATATTGCACACCCCATAGCACCTGAACCCCATTGAATACCACCTGCAACAGGTTTAAATGCAGAACGACTGTTACCGCCACATTGGAGTACAGCGGTTACTTCTACTTGCTCAAACTTTGTTTTAAGGTCATTCAGTGAGATATTCAACTCTTTTTCTACAAGTCCATTGATGTGTATCGTGTATGTATCAGGATCGATATGTGTAGGAATATCGGGCATATGCCAACGTACAAAAAACTGATCATTTGGTGTAAGAACAGACGTAAATACATCCCTAGGTGTTTCCAATAAAGGAGGTCTGTCAGAATACATTATCAATGGTCTTTTTTCAGGAAAAGCAACCGGCGATATTTGTCTATCGTCAATAGGTTGAACTGTTACTCCAGCCTCTAATGCACTGCTACCTACAGTTGCTGTACCAGCAGCTACTATAGCTTTTTTAAAGAAATCTCTTCTTTCCATAAAATACCTTTCGGTGTGAGATAAATACCATATACTCATTAATTCTAATATTAATTATAAGTAAGTAATGTGATTATGGGAGAATATCTCTTAATAGTCACTGAAAATAAGCTTTAAAGAGTATAGTTGTGCTCATAATGATACATTTAATTATTATCAAAAATTTTATTATCAATAATATTTACTTATGAAAAAGAATATATTGATATAGCATGTTTATAAAGACTTCATTTTTCTGTATTGTAAGATCTATCACCGGCATCTCCCAATCCTGGGATAATATACTTATTTTCATTAAGTTTTTCATCTATCTGTGCAATAAATACTTCAATATTTGGGTGTTTTTGTTCCAGTATGACCATTCCTTCAGGGGATCCAATAATATTGAGAGAGATGATCTTTTTGGGTAATTTAGCTTGAATGACAGATATGGCATCACATAGTGAACCGGCTGTTGCTACCATAGGATCAACGATAATAACTGTTTTGTCTTTACATTCAGGTATACGATCATAGTAAAGCACACTCTGATGTGTTTTTTCATCACGTTTCATAGCCAAAAATCCTGAAGAAGCTTTTGGAAAAAGTGCAGTGACAGACTCTATCATAGGCAGACCGGCGCGTAAAATAGTGACAAAAATAAGATCTTCTTCTTTGATAAATCCAAATGTTTGTTCTCCTTGCCAAGTTGTAATGGTTTGATCTTCTACTGTTTCCGTCTTTAGTGCCTCATAAACCAATAGCCGTGTAAGCTCTTGAATAATATGCCGAAAACGTAATGCATCTGATTGTATTTCTCTCAAATGGTTTAACAAAGTTTTAGCAACAGGGTTAGATAGTTCATGAATCATAATGTACCTTTCATTTTGAATATTTTATTATACCTAAACTCAATTTCATGAAAAACGATCTTTTTAGGTAAGTATTGAAGAAAGAGTTATGCTAGAATTAGGATA
Organism: Sulfurovum sp.; assembly: GCA_026193735.1. Lineage (GTDB taxonomy): Bacteria > Campylobacterota > Campylobacteria > Campylobacterales > Sulfurovaceae > Sulfurovum. Next base: position 4,719 of record JAPHUJ010000170.1, on the reverse strand, counting down.
ATATAGAATGATTACGTATATAAAGGTATGAAATGGCAACGAAAAAAACAAAAGATATACCAAAATTAAAGAAGTCTAAAATTGGCTTTGATGATGTTGTCGGTCATAAACAGATCAAAGAACGTCTTAAAGGGATCATCAGGATCGTTAAAAATCCGGAAATACTTGAACGGTTCGATACGGCTATTCCTAAAGGGTTACTCATCTATGGTCCTGTTAGCGTTGGTAAAAAAATGCTTGCAAAGGCTTTCACAAAAGAAGCAGGTCTATCTTATCTTGAGATATCCGGATCTAAACTTTTTGAACTTGACTATATTAAAGAAGTGTATGAAATTGCTTCCAAACATGCACCCTGTATGGTCATTCTGGAAGATATTGACATCAAAGGCATTATGCAAGGTGCTATTACAAATGTTTCATTTTCAGATATTGCAAAAGTACTAGAATCAACTAATGAGATGGTATTTACTGTTGCTACAGCTGAAAGTCTTGATGAAATTGATCCTGTATTAACTTCACCACAGAAACTTGATTTTTTATTAGAAGTTTTAGAATTAGATAAAGATGCCAGAAGGTTCTTTATAGAAAAGATCATGCAAAAGCCACATGATACAAAAATAGATGTTGAACGCATTGTACGTTATATTGCCGGAATGAGTGCCTTGGAACTTGAAAGAGTTGGACGCATGGCAGCACTCTCTGTGGTTGAACAGGATAAAGAGCTTATTACTGAAGAGATACTCATCGAACAGATCAATATCATCAAATACGGACATAAAGTTGAAAAAAAGATGGTTGAGAATCTTGAAAAAGAACTAAAAATGACTGCCTATCACGAAGCAGCACATGCCGTACTTTCTGTTTTGCTTTTACCTCATATTAAAATTGAACAAGTCACTATTGCACCACGAAGTAAGACGCTCGGTTTTGTTTCTTACAATGATGAAGATCAGTTATCCAATGTGACAAAAAAAGATTTGTATCATGATGTTTGTGTATTACTTTCCGGACGTGTGGCAAATGTCAAAAAAATTGGAAGTGAACAGATGGATAGCGGTGCGCAAAATGATCTTTCTCAAGCCTCGTTGCAAATTTATGCAGCTATTACAACTTTAGGAATGGATAAAGAATTGGGATATATTAATTTAAGTGCGATTGGTTCTTTAGACAACTATTTTTTAGAACAACAAATTGAAAAAAGATTTTTACATTGGATTCATGCAGCAAAACATGATACAGAAAAATTAGTAGATGCATATTGGGAAAAGATAGAAACCTTGGCACTTAAACTGATAGAGCAGGAAATAGTAGAAAGTGATGAACTTTCTTCAATTATAGGTGATACAGAACTATCCCATAAGATACCGGATAGTCTATAAGTGCAGGGTATTTTAAAAGAAGAATTAGTAATGATGTTAGATATTATATAATTTTCTGTACAATTAAATATGGATATACACAATTTTTTTCTGATACTTTTTTTAATTTTAGTGACTGCAAGAATTTTAGGAGAGTTGTTTGCCCGTATTGGCATTCCGGCTGTACTTGGTGAATTAAGTGCGGGTATACTTCTTGGTGTCTCAGGATTTGGACTCATCGGGGTGAATGACGTACTCAAAGTACTCTCCGAGATCGGTATTCTCCTTTTACTCTTTGAAATTGGTTTGGATACTGATATCCAGCGTCTTAAAGAAGCAGGGGCAAAATCTGTTATTGTTGCATTATTTGGTGCAGTATTTCCGTTTACTGTTTCTGCTTTAGTATCCTATTATGTATTTGATCTCTCACTTGTTGTTTCTTTATTCATAGGCGGTACCCTTACTGCAACAAGTATAGGGATAACAATGAGGGTGTTAAAAGACTTAAAAAAAGAACATACAGATATTGCACAGATAGTCATCGGTGCTGCAGTGATAGATGATATTTTTGGTGTTATTATACTTGTATTTATCTATGACTATGCCATCACGCAAGAGTTAAGTATGACCAATACCTTGAACACGACAGTGTTCATCTTACTTTTTCTACTTATTGCACCTGTTTTTGCCAACTTTATCTCTAGTTTTATGAAAAAATTTGATGAACATCAAAAAGTGCCTGGTTTTATACCAACCATAATCATCTCTTTGATCGCACTTTTTGCTTATCTTTCACATCTTTTTGGTGCACCTGAAATTTTAGGTTCGTTTGCTGCGGGTATTGCACTGTCACGACGGTTTATTTTACCATTTGGTATGGGGTTAAGAAATGATGAAGTGTTTTTGCAGAAAGTAAAAAAATCTATAACCCCTATAGCACAGATGTTCACTCCTATATTTTTTGTGATGGTAGGATTATCGATGAACTTAAGAGTGATAGACTTTACATCAACAAAATTTTGGTCTTTGGCGTTTATCTTCCTATTTATTGCTATTATTGGAAAATATATGGGCGCTTTTTTACTTAGAAAAACAAGTGCATTAAACAAAGCCTTGATCGGTATTTCTATGGTTCCACGTGGAGAAGTGGGATTGATATTTGCAGAGGTAGGGCGGGTGAACGGCATACTCAATAATGAGATCTATGCTGTTCTAGTCTTTGTGATCATAGTAACAACTATTGCACCGCCATTTTTACTAAAATGGCTTTTTAAATACGAGAACGTATAAACTTTTATACAAAATAAACAGAAATTATTTAAGTGAGAACTTAAATCTTTTTTCCATTGCTATGGCTTCATCTCTTCCATATACAATGATATCGCAATCTACTTGAATATCTTTTTTCTTGATCTTATCTGGATAATCCACAAAATTCAAAATATGTTTTATACAATTTATCCTGGCTTTTTTCTTATTGTCACTTTTAACAATGGTCCAAGGAGTTACTTCTGTATGAGTAGCACTAAGCATCATAAATTTAGCAAGTGAGTATTCATCCCATAATTTTTGTGACTCTTTATCTACTGGAGAGAGCTTATACTGCCTGAGAGGATCTGTCTCTCTAGCTTTAAATCTTCTTGCCTGCTCATCCTTAGATACTGAAAAATAAAATTTAAATATCTGGATATCATCATCTGTAATCATCTTTTCAAACTCTGGTGCATCTTTTAAAAATCTGACCTGTTGCCTCTCTGTACAAAATCCCATCACAGGTTCAACCATTGCTCTATTATACCAACTTCTATCAAATAGAACAATTTCACCAGCACTTGGAAGGTGTTCTGCATATCTTTGAAAGTACCACTGTGACAACTCTTTATCACTAGGCTTTTCAAGAGCAACTACTCTGGCACCCCTTGGATTTAGGTGTTCTGTAATTCTTTTGATCGTACCACCTTTTCCAGCAGCATCTCGACCTTCAAAGATCATTAAAATTTTAAGACCTTTATCTTTCACATGGTTTTGAAATTTCAGAAGTTCAACTTGAAGTTTTGCCAATTCCTTCTCGTATTCTAAAGTTTCTTTCTTCACCCAAATTTGCACTTTTTCTGTATTTTTGTTCTCTTTCATTTTTTCCCCTAATAAAGTTTAACCTATAAATTTACCACTACTGCTTCTTTGTGCATCCATGATCTCAATTTCTCTTGCGCCAGATATCACAATCTCTGGATCAAGTGTATAATCCAGGGTTTCGTCTCTACCTTCATAATTTACTGAGTTTAAGATGACTTTTAGAGCTTCAAGTCTTGCTTTTTGCTTATCATTTGACCGTATGATCGTCCAAGGAGCATTGTAGGAGTGGGTCTGCTTGAGCATATTATATTTTGTCTCTGTAAAATCATCCCATCTGTCTTGTGCCTGTACATCTATTTCACTTAGTTTCCACTGTCTGAGCGGATCTGTTTTTCTTCTTTCAAATCTTCTTGCTTGTTCATCTTTAGTCACAGAAAAATAGAGTTTTATAAGAATGATTCCTTGTCGTGTAAGATCCTTTTCAAACCCTTTAACACCTTTCATGAAATCATCATACTCTTTTTTGGTACAAAAGCCAAAAACAGATTCTACCATGGCTCTATTGTACCAGCTCCTATCAAATAGTACGATCTCTCCACCTCTTGGAAAATGCGAAATATACTTTTGGTAAAACCATTGTGTTTTTTGTTCTTCTGTCGGTTTTCCAAGCGCTACGATACGATAATGTTTTTCATTCATATACCGTGTAACTCTTCGGATGGTTCCACCTTTTCCTGCAGCATCACGGCCTTCAAAAAGTATGATCATCTTTTGATTTGTCTCTTCAATATGTCTTTGAAGCTTTATAAGTTCCGCCTGATAAGGCTTTAGTTCTTGTTCCTCTTTTCTTTTTTTATCAGCTTTGTTTTCAAAATCTTTTTCTGACTTTGATTCTTTATATACATTTATTAACTCATCTAGTGATACTTTATCACCATCTATTTCTATCAATTTCTCTTTGTTTTCTGTCATTTTCAACACCCTGTTTATTTTTAGTATATTTTGTTCTTGTTGTGATATCTTTTAAGAATAAAGTTCGTGTAGAAGCTTTTTTCCTTTTTTGATCTGTAGAGAAACAATTTCAAGTTCCTCTTTTAGCTCTTTTGTTTCTTTTTTATCTAAAGAAGAGGCTTCTAGAGATTTCTTAATGCTTTTTTTTCTTTCGCTGAGCTTCTTCAACAGAGCTTTAAGTCTTTTCTTTTTACCCTCTACCTGACAATCATTCAATCCTAAAGCGTGTTTCGCGTTCTTAATAAATTTTTTGATACCCATTAATTATCCTTTT